>JBCCEW010000030.1 GCA_039030075.1 Myxococcota bacterium
CCAGGCCGCCCACGGCCATCGCACCTTCACCTGCGCGACGGTGCGGGAGGTCGAGGGCATGGCCGCCGCCGGACTCGGCGACGACCTGCTGCTCGCCAATGAAGTCGTCGACGCCAGCCGGTTGGGCCGCGTCGATGCGCGGGTCACGCTCGCCGTCGATTCGAACGAGACCGTCGACGCCGCCGCAAAGGGTGGCGTCCGCGAGGTGCTGATCGACGTGAACGTCGGGCTGCCGCGCTGTGGCTGCGCGCCCGAGGCGGCGGGAGCGCTCGCCGAGCGCGCGCGCGGGCACGGGCTCAACGTACGCGGGGTGATGGGCTACGAGGGACACCTGATGCTGCAAGCCGACGTCACCGAGCGGGCGGCCGGCGTGGCGACCGCCATGGAGAAGCTGGCGCGCGCCCACGCCGACGTGGGAGGCGACGTCGTGTCGGCCGGCGGGACGGGCACCTATGCCGAGCACGAGATCGCCACCGAGATCCAGGCGGGCTCCTACGTGCTGATGGACACCGCCTACGATGCGGTCGGGCTTCCCTTCCGTCCGGCGCTCTCGCTGCTCTCGACCGTACTCTCGGTCTCCGAGGGCTTCGCCGTGGCCGACGCGGGCTTGAAGGCCCAGGGCATGGACCACGGCAACCCGAGCCTGGAGGGCGCCCAGGTCTGGTTCTGCTCCGACGAACACGTGACCTTCGCGCCGGAGTCCCCCGTCGCCGTTGGCGACCGGCTGCGCTTCCGGCCCGCACACGTCGATCCCACGCTGGCCTATCACGAACACTTGCACATCGTTGAAGGGGATACGGTCGTCGACCGTTGGCCGATCGACCTACGCGGCTGGTAGCGCTCCCGGCGATCCTGCGGAGACGCGAGGAAGAAAACACCGACGGGGTCCAGACCGGGGCAGGGCAGGCCGATACGCCGGCCGATGTCCAACGCGAAGTCGATGCCGCTGCTGGGACGCCTCGCCGTCCACCTCAAAATGATCACGATGGACCAGCTGGTGGAGGTGACGCGCCTCCAGAGCCAGCAAGGGGGAGAGCCCCGGCTCGGGCAGTTACTCGTCGACCAGGGCTACATCGATCAGGCCCAGCTCGCGAAGCTCGCCGCCGCCCAGCAGCAGGTGATCGCGAAGCACCGCGCGAAGCAGAACAAGGGGCTGGTCGATGCGCCGCCGAAGCCGCGGAACGAGGACGCCGCACCGCTGCGCGCGGTCGAGCCCGCCCCCGAGACTCCCGCTGCCGAGTCGGCGCCCGAAGCGGCGACCCCCGCGGCGCCCACCCCGGGAGCGGCACCCCAGGCCGAGCCGACCGCCCCCCCGGTCGCAGAGGCGCCGCCCGCGAAGCCGGCGACGCCGTCGAAGAAGCCCGTCACGCCCACGCGGGCGCAAGCCGAGCCCGACGAGGACTCGGCGATCGGTCGCGTCGAAGACTTCGCCGAACCGAGTGCCAGCGACCGCGAGGCCTTCCTCGATGTGCTGCGCGACGCGGTCGGTCGCGGCGCCAGCGACGTGCACCTGCATCCGGGTTCGCCGGTGCAGATCCGCGTCGGCGGATGCCTGCAGCCGGCAGGGAGCAGCGCTCTCGACACGCAGGTGGCCGAGCGCATGCTGCTCTCGGCCCTCGACGACTCCCAGCGTCGCATGCTCGCCGCCCGCGGCGAGCTCGACGTGTGCCACACCTTCGAGGGGATCGGCCGTTTCCGCGCGAACTTCTACCGGGAGCAGCGCGGCCTCGACGGCGTCTTGCGCTACATCTCGGCCGAGCCGCCGACCCTCGAGCAGCTCGGGCTGCCGGCCCGGCTCGCGAAGTTCACCACCTACCACCAGGGCATGGTGGTCGTGACGGGGCCTTCGGGCTGCGGCAAGTCGTCGACGATGGCCGCGCTCGTGAATCTGATCAACGAGGAACGGCGGGAGCACATCCTGACGATCGAGGATCCGATCGAGTACGTGCACCCTTCGAAGCGCTGCCTCGTGAACCAACGCAGTGTGAATCTGCACACCGAGTCGTTCGCGCGCGCGCTGCGTGGCGCGTTGCGCGAGGACCCGGACGTGATCGCGATCGGCGAGCTGCGCGACCTCGAGACGATCTCGCTGGCGCTCTCGGCGGCCGAAACCGGCCACTTCGTGATCGCCACGCTGCACACGGACAACTCGATCCGCACCATCAACCGCCTGGTCGGATCGTTCCCGGCCGACCAGCAGGACCAGGTGCGCACGATGCTCTCTGAGTCGCTGCGCGCGGTGATCTCACAGCGACTGTTGCCGAAGGCGGATGGGAGCGGTCGGGTGCCGGCGCTCGAGACCCTCGTGGTCAACCGCGCCGTCTCGAACCTCATCCGTGAGAACAAGACCTTCCAGATCCACTCGATCCTCCAGACCGGTGGATCCCAGGGCATGGCGCTGCTCGACAACGCGATCCGCGAACTCGTCCAGAGCGGCGACGTGACGGCGGAAGAGGCGGCGCGGCACCTCGAAGACGGCAAGGCCCTCGCGGCCTAGCGCGGAGACGAACCCATGGCTGCACTCGACACTCTGTTGATCGCTCTCAAGGACCGGAAGGGCTCGGACCTGCACCTCGCATCGGGCGTGGCTCCGCGCATGCGCGTGAAGGGGGCCCTCGACGTCATCGAGGGGCAGTGCGAACTCGACGACGCCGCCCTGCGCGCGATGATGCAGGAGATCGCCACGCCGGAGCAGTGGGAAGAGTACCTGCGCGATGGCGACCTCGACTTCGCCTACGGCCTGCCTGGCGTCGCGCGCTTTCGCGCGAACTACCTGGTTCAGGAGAACGGCGCTGGCGCGGTATTCCGGATCATTCCCGAGGAAATCCTGACCGCCGAGCAGCTGAAGCTGCCCGAGGCGGTGGTGAAGCTGGCCGAGCTCGAGAAAGGATTGGTCCTGGTGACCGGCCCGACCGGTTCCGGTAAGTCGACGACACTGGCCGCGATCATCAATCACATCAACACGAACCAGTGCCGCCACATCGTCACGATCGAAGACCCGGTCGAGTTCGTGCATCCGAACAAGCAGTCCGTCCTGTCACACCGGGAGGTGGGATCCCACACCCAGGGCTTCGGGCCGGCGCTGCGCGCCGCGATCCGTCAGGACGCGGACGTCGTGCTGGTGGGCGAGATGCGCGACCGCGAGACGATCGGGCTGGCGATCTCCGCCGCCGAGATGGGGTTGCTCGTCTTCGGGACGCTCCACACGAACAGCGCCGCCAAGACGATCGACCGCATCATCGACGCCTTCCCCGCGAAGGAGCAGAACCAGGTGCGGATCTCGCTCTCCGAATCGCTGGCGGCCGTCGTCTCGCAGATCCTGCTGCCGACCGCAGACGGCAAGGGTCGGTGCGCGGCCCAGGAGATCCTGCTGCGCACCCAGGGCCTGCCCAACGTGATTCGCGAGGGCAAGATCACGATGCTCAACTCGATCATCGAGTCCGGGAAGGCCCAGGGCATGCAGGCGATGGATGACGTGCTCTTTGCCTACGCCAAGGAAGGGCGCATCAGCGGCGCCGACGCCTACATGAAGGCGACGAACAAGCAGCGCTTCGAGAGCATGGCGGGCTCCGAGGAGCGCGCCGCCTGACCCTCCGCGGGTCGCGCACCACTCCGGCGCGCAGGCCGGGCGGTCGTGTAGAGCCCCCGGGCCCGCGGTGCGAAGCTGGCTATGGTCCCAGCCCATGAGCGAGCCCGACGCCACTCGCGCAAAGCGCATCCGCGCCCTGGCCATGGGCGTCTTCGCCGTGCTCGGTGTGGGCTTTCTCCATCTGACGCACCGCTATCTCTACCAGCGGCTCGTCGTCGATCCGGGTTGGGGCGGTTCCTGGGAAACCTGGGGGGCTCTGATCGTCACCGGGTTGGGCGCGCTGCTCGTGCTGCAGCCGATCGCCGAGCGCACCTTGCCCCATCGGCTCGGGCGCTTCATCGCTTGGCCCGCCTCGGTGTGGATGGGAGCGGGGTTCTGGCTCCTGCTGCTCTTGTTCGCGACCGACGCAGCGCTCTGGGTGGTGGGCAGCGAGGCCCATGCGGCCAGCCAGGCGAGCGTCGTTTCGAACGGCGCGCTGTGGCGGGCGGTGTTCGTCGGTGGGGTGACCGCGGTGGCACTGGGCTTCGGCCTGCGTTCCGGACTCGGCGGCCCGGAGCTGCGTCGCGAGACCTTCGAGATCGAGGCCTGGCCGGCCGCACTGGATGGGTTCCGGATCGTCCAGATCTCGGACATCCACATCGGCCCGATCCTCGATCGACGCTTCTCCGCGTCACTCACCACGCGCGTGAACGCCTTGGATCCGGATCTCGTCGCCGTCACGGGGGATCTCGTCGACGGCAGCGCTCGCTGGCTCGCGGAAGAAGTGGCTCCCTTCGCCGGGCTGCGCGGGCGTCACGGGGTCTTCTTCGTGACGGGGAATCACGATCACTACTCGGGCGCCCAGGCCTGGGTCGACGAGGTCGAAGCATTGGGCATGCGTCCCCTGCGAAACGAACGCGTCGAGATCGGCACGGACGCGGCGAGCTTCGATCTCGTGGGAGTCGACGATCATCATGCCCACTTCGTCGGGGATGGGCGCGAGGACCTCATGCGGGCGCTCGAAGGGCGCGATCCCGATCGCGCCGCCGTGCTGCTCGCCCACGATCCCGCCACCTACAAGGCCGCGCGCCACGAAGCCCTCGATCTCCAACTCTCTGGCCACACGCACGGCGGTCAACTCTGGCCCTTCGTCTACTTCGTGCGTCTCGCCACCCGCTACGTCGCTGGCCGCTATCGGGAGGGCCGCGCGCACCTCTACGTGAGCCGCGGCACCGGGTTCTGGGGTCCGCCGATCCGCTTCGGGGCTCCGGCAGAGATCACCGAGATCACACTGCGTTGCGCACCGGCTGCGGCCTCCTGATCCCCGACTACCCGACGACGCGCTGAGCGTCGATTCGCGCGGCAGCGGAAGCGCCCGCTCTCGTACCACTCGCGAGCGTTCGTCGATCGGCAACGGATTGCGCTGACATGCGACGCGTGCGCTGGAGCCGCACGAATGACGCATTCGTGTGTTTCAGCAACGCGCAACGTCTCGGGAATCCACGTCGTTTCCCGACTTCCCGTCAAGGGTGGTCGTCGTCGCTCCGATAACGCCAAGAGCAAGTACTCCCGCGTGCATCCTTGCGCGCGGTTGCGCTCTTGGGAGAGTGATGGCCGAACGGGCTCCGGCACAGAAGCAGCACGGCAAGAAGCGGCACAGCCTGGCCGCTTTCCTGATCCTGCTGTTGCCGGCGTTCATGTTCCTCGGGATTCTGGCGCCGGGTGCGGTCACCGTGGAGTACGAGGAGGAGGAGGAAGACTACGCGTCCGCCACCTTCCGCCGCATTCGGTCTTCGAAGCGCCCTCTGATCGGTCCCAACGATTTCACGAAGGGAACCGCTTCGCGTCCGGTCGACATCGAGGCGCTGTTCAAGAGCAGTCGCTATCGCGGACGCCAAGGGGTCCTCGTCGCAGGGCTGCCGAGCTTCCCGCGCAGCCAGGGCGACAGCATCGTCCTCGACGAAGCCGAGTACGCATCCGCCGCCTTGTTCGCGGACGCCGTCGACGAGCTGCGCGTCGACGTGACGCCGCTCTGGGATCCGGAGCTCTTCGACATCATTCCGCCGCCCGGTGGCGGCTTCGGTTTCGAGCAGTTCAACAACTTCAGCGGAAGTCCGGATCCGCCCACCGGCGATCCGGGACCACCGCCGCCGCCCATCGTTCCCGAGCCGGGGACCTTCGCGCTGCTCACCGCCGGCCTCGCGGCCCTCGCCGCACGCCGCCGCCGCTCGTCCTAGGTCCCACGCTCCGGCGTTGCGCAGCCGATCGCTCCGTTCCCGCTGCCGTCCGGGAGCGCGGTGATGCCCGGGATCGGAGCGTTCGGGATCGTGACGGCGGCCAGCCGGTTCGCCGGCGCGAGGTGTGGAGGCGCGCCGGAAGCGTCGGAAGACCAGGCACGCGAGCGGTCCCGAACTGCGGGGCTCGCGTCCCTCAGGCCATCGATTCGACGCAGGCGCGGAGCGACTGCGCCACGGCCACCGCGTGGGGCGGGCGTGCGTCCGGGTCCTTCTCGAGCAGCTGCAGGAGCAGGGCCGCGAAGTCCGCCGGAATGTCCATCTGGATCTCGCGGGGATCCGGCGGGGCCTCGTGGGCGTGCTGGTAGGTGACGTCTCCGTCACTGAAGGGCAGGCTGCCCGTCGCCAGCTGGTAGAGCGTGACGCCGAAGGCATAGAGATCGGCGCGGTGATCGACGCCCGCACCCGTCGCCTGCTCGGGCGCCATGTAGTAGGGCGTGCCGCCGACGATCGTGGTCGAGCGTCGCACCTCCTCGAGTGATTTCGCGATGCCGAAGTCCATGATCTTCACGACCTGGTCGTTCGTGAAGAAGACGTTCGCGGTCTTGATGTCGCGGTGGACGATGCGCTGCTGGTGGGCGTAGTGGAGCCCCGCGGCGATCTGCATGCCGATGCGGGCGGTATCCCGGACGGAGATGCGGCGGTGCTTCCGGACGATCTCGTTGAGCGGGCGTCCCTCGAGGAGCTCCATGGAGAGGAAGTAGTTGCCGTTCTCTTCGCCTGCGTCGAAGAGGGTGACGATGTTGGGGTGGTTCAACGCCGCCGCTGCACGCGCTTCGCGCTCGAAGAGCTCGACTGCATTGGGGTGCTCGCGCAGATTCTCGGGCAGGCGCTTCAAGGCGACGATCCTGCCGAGTCGCTTGTCGCGCGCCTTGTAGACGACCCCCATGCCACCGCGCCCGATCTCTTCGAGGGTCTCGTAGCGGCTCTCGATCGGCTCGGTGCTCGCCTCGGGGCCAGCAGCGCTCGGGGAGCGTGCCTCGACCCGCGTGCGGAGCCGCTCGATGCGTTCGGTGATGTCGCCGCGTGCGACGTCGCGGCGCCGGATGATCTCGCAGGTCTCGAGGGCCTGGCTCGTCTTCCCCGCTTTCTCGAGGACGGTGGCGTAACTCTCCAGGATGTCGATCGAAGCGTTCTCGGCGCCCACGCCCGAGAGCGCCTCTTCGAACTTCTGGACGGCGAGTTCGTGATCGCCGCGTTCGCTGACGATCTCGGCGATCACACGGCAGGTATGCCCGTAGTTCGGGTGACGCTGGTCGATCTGCTGGAGGTTCTGGATCGCCCGATCGATGTCGCCCATGCTGCGGGCTAGCTCGGCGGCGTCGGTGTATTCGCCCAGTCGCTCTAGGAGGGCGAGCTCACGCTCCTCGTTGCCCGCCTCGCGCCAGCACTCGATCGCGTTGCCGTAGTCGTAGACTTCCTCGAAACAACGGGCGGCCTCCTCGAACTGGCCCGCTTCGCGGTAGGCTGCTCCGGCTCGCGCGTGGTCGCCGGCCTGCTCGAAGAGCTGCGCCGAGCCCTCGGCGTCCGAGTCTGCACGCAGCTCCGCCGCATGGTCGAGGCGGCCCGCGGCTTCGAGTTCGATGGAGGCATCCTCGGAGCGGCCCTGGCGCTCGAGCAGCTCACCGCGCAGACGCGCGGCGGCCGTCTCGTCGCCGGCCCGCGCGAGCGCTTCAGAGGCGGTGTCGAGGTCACCGGTGAGGAACGGCTCGACGGCTTCCGGGCAGCCGCGGAAGACCAGCTCGCACTCTTCGAGGTCGACGTGGAGCGGCACCGCCTTGTCGAGGTTCTCGATGTAGATCTGGAACTCGCCCGCGGCGTCCTTGTCCCCGAGGAGCACGGTGTACTCCCCCTTCTGCAGGTACAGATAGGCGCGACCGTCGCGGGCGTAGCGCAGCGAGGATCGGTCGCCGCGGATCGCGACGCGGGCGTTCTTCGCCGGCTGGCCACCGCGCAGGATCTCCACTTCGACGGCGCATTCCTTCGGTCGGAAGTCGAAACAAAGATCCGAGCGGCCGCGCCGCTTCACCAGGACGCGCTGCTCTTCGAGGAAGTGGCCGATGACTTCTTCGCCCTTGGCGTCGAGCAGGGGCCCGCTCACCGTCACGGTGTAGGGGGTTCGGCGCGCCGGGATCCACTTGAAGGTCGTTTCCCGCGCGGCCATGTGTCGCTCGAAGCGACGGAGGAAGTCGAAGCGCCGGTTGCCCTTCATCTTCTCGCGGCCGGTCCGCTTGTCGATCGTCTTCTGCTTGACCTGGTCCGGTCGCGTCGTGACGTGGATGCTGAAGAAGCCCTTCGTCTTCTCGGGGAGCTTGATCCGGATGTCGATGGTTCCCCAACCCCGGAACATCGGGAAGGCGCAGCCGAGCAGGAGCACGCCGAGCGCGGCCAGGGCCCAGGGGTTCCACGCGCCGTAGACGGCCAGGCCGCCGCCTACGCAGTGCGTGGCAGAGAGGACCTTCACCGTTTCCGGAGAGCGCCCGCGCAAGAAGCGCGTCTCGAAGGCGAACGAGCCTGCGTCGCATTCCACGCTCGCGTGATCGCCGGGGTGCGCGAACAGCCGAGCCACGAACACCCCGTCGGTGTCGAGTGAGCCGTTGACTGCTGCAATGACGTCGGCGGCGAGCGCGTCTTCGCGCTCGAAGCGGTACAGCTGGTCGATGTAGCGGGAGAGCGTCTCGGAGTGTTCGGCGGGCACCGAGCCGAGTCGGAACCGTGCGCCGACCGCTTCCCGGATTCCGTCCTCGAGTCGCGCGGCGTCCGGATTCTTCGGTCGCACGGCTCGCCGCAGCCAGGTCTTCCAGTCGGACGGCTCCCGCAGCCCGAGATGGACCACCTGGTGGCGGCTCGCCTGGGAAAGGCTCGAGGAGAAGCTCAGGATCATCGAGTCGAAGTCGTGGAACTCGGCGAGCGATTCGCCGCCTTCGGTCGCCTCGGACGGGCCGCGCGTGAGCACCGCCGCGAGTTGGCGCGCTTCGATGGCGCCGCTCGAGTGGCCCGTGGCTTCGAGGGCGTCGGCGAGTTCCTCCTGCAGCACCGGGTCGTGGGGCTTCAGTTCGGCGGCACGCGTGAGATGCGCACGAGCTGCTTCGCTGTCGCCCCGTGCAGTTTCGTTGCGCGCGGCCTCGCGCAGCAGCCGTACGTCTTCGATCGAGCCTCCGCTCGACAACACGACGGCCGCGTCGCTGTGGGAGCCGACGAGGCGCAGGCTGCGGGCCAGACGCAGCTGGGTCGGGACCCGGGTGGGCGCGAGCTCCTGTGCCTTCGCCAGGAGCGGTTGCGCCTCGCTCGCGCGATCGCTCTCGACGAGGATCACGGCGAGTTCGACGACGGCGTCGGGCTGGGACGTGTCGAGTTCGATGGCCTTGCGCAGGGCCGGTTCGGCCGCGGCGAGATCGCCCGCGCGCGCGGCCGCGGTGCCCAGCCCGCTCCACGTCTCCGCCTCGGAGTGCCCGGCGTCCAGCGCTTCCTGGAATGCGGCGCGCGCCTCGGCGGGACGGCCCAGACGGGCCTCCAGGCGGCCGAGCGCGGCCGCCGCCACACCCTGCCGGTTCGGGTCGAGCGAAGCGACGCGTCCGAAGTGGGTGCGGGCGCGATCGGTTTCGAGTCGGTGGGCTGCACGCTGCCCCGCGCGAAGCGCGTGGGATGCTGCGCGCCCCGGGACGTCGGCGTCGACCTTCAGGAGCCAGCGCAGGGCGAGGCCATCCTGCTCGTCGAGACTCGCGGCACGGTCGAGCGCCTCGCGTGCGGCTTCGCGGTCTCCCTGCTGAAAGCGCGCGCGACCCATCGCGATCCAGGCGTGCGGGTCTTCGGCGCGCTCGGTGAGCACCGGGTCGAGGTAGCGCAGCGCGGTCTTCGGGTTGTCGCGCGCCAGCTGGACTTCGGCGGCGGCGAGGAGCAGATGACCGTTCGGTTGCTGGGACTGCGCCGACCGGTTGGCGTCGTTTCCCACCAGTCGCCAAGCGCCCAGCAGGTCTCCGCTCGCCGCGAGCACCCGCGCCCGTTCGACCTTGTCGCCCTGGTTGCGGCGCGCCGCAGCCACGATCTCTTCGCGGGCGCGCATCGCGACCGGCGCGAGCTTGCCCTCCACGGCCCGCCAGGCGGCGTAGGGTTCACCGGCGTCCCGCAGGTCGAGGGCTCGGGTGGCGCTGGCGAGCTCATCGAGGAGCGGCGGCGTGATCGCCGACGCCGAGAGCCCGAGAGCGGGCGCCACCTGTTCGAGCGCGGTCGCGCAGGCGCTTCCGAGTTGGTGCAGGGTCGCAGTACCCACGCCCGTCGCGAGGATCTGGCGGGTTCCCGGTGCGTAGAGAACGACACGGAGCTCGACGGCACCGCGATGCTCGGAGAGTTCGGTGAGCAGTGCGTGGTGGGCGCCTCGCGCGGCCGCCTCGTCGACGCCCGCCATGCCCGAAGCGGTGAGGGGCCGGGGCTGGAGGCCGCCGCGGCGCAGCGACTCGGCCACCCACGCATCGAAGCCGCGCGCGATCGGCGCCAGATCTCCGACGACCGAAGCCGGAGCCACGGCGACGGGGCGAGCGTCCTCGGCTCCGATCCGCGGAGCGAACGCGCATCCGAGGATCGCGGCCAACGCGATCACCCGGGCGGTGCGGACGTGGAAAGGTGCGAGGGCGCTCTGCATCGCACCTGCGCATCGGCGCTCCTGGGGCTCTGGCTGAGCGCGTTTTCATCCTCGCCGCGGAGTCTCGTGGCGGGCCACCAGGAGCCGGCAAAAAATCCGCTCAACCCGTTGATCTGGAAGCGCTTCTAGCTTTTCTGGCGATGTCGGCGGAAACGCTCGATCCAGGCGTTCGTCGAGCTGTCGTGCTGCGGCGCGCCCGCGCCCGTCAGCTCTTCGGCGATCCGCCGGGCCAGCTGCTTACCGAGTTCGACGCCCCACTGGTCGAAGGAGTTGATCCGCCAGAGCACGCCCTGCACGAACACCTTGTGCTCGTAGAGGGCGAGGAGGGCACCCAGGCTGTGGGGCGTGAGGGCCGGGGCCACCAGGAGGTTGCTCGGCCGGTTCCCCGGGAAGGTGCGGTGCGGCACGAGGCCGGGTGCCGTGCCCTCGGCTTCGACCTCGGCGGCGCTCTTTCCGAAGGCGAGGGCTTCGGTTTGCGCGAACAGGTTGGCCAGGAGCTGGGTGTGCTGATCGCCTTGCGGGTGGCCGCTCTCCAGAAACCCGAGGAAGTCGCAGGCGACGAGTGCCTCCCCCTGGTGGAGCAGCTGGAAAAAGGCGTGCTGCCCATTCGTGCCCGCCTGGCCCCAGACGATCGGCCCCGTGGCCTGCGACACCGGCCGGCCGTCGTGGTCGACGCGCTTCCCGTTGCTCTCCATGTCGAGCTGCTGCAGGAACTCGGGGAGTCGCGCGAGGCGCTGGTCGTAGGGAAGAACCGCGGTGCTCTCCCAGCCGAGGACGTTGCGGTACCAGACGCCGATCAGCGCGAGTAGGACCGGCAGGTTCGTCTCGAGCGGTGCGTCGCGGAAGTGCTCGTCCATGGCGCGCGCGCCCGCGAGAAGCGAGCGGAAGGCGTCTCCGCCGACGGCGAGCGCGATCGAGAGTCCCACCGACGACCACAGCGAGTAGCGCCCGCCCACCCAGTCCCAGAAGCCGAAGGTGCGGTCGGTGTCGATCCCGAACTCGGCGACGGCCGTCAGGTTCGTCGACACGGCGGCGAAGTGGTCGGCCACGGCCGCCTCGTCGCCCAGGGCATCGACGATCCAACGGCGAGCGGCGCGCGCGTTGGCGAGCGTCTCGAGGGTCGTGAACGTCTTCGAGCAGACGATGCACAGGGTCTCGGCCGGATCGAGGTCGCGGGTCACGAGGGCGAAGTCGTTGGGGTCGACGTTCGCCACGAAGCGCACGTCGAGCGCCTCGCTCGGCTGCCCACGCAATGCCTCGACGACCATCCGAGGCCCCAGGTCGGATCCGCCGATGCCCAGGTTCACCACGTTCCGGAAGCGCTTCCCGCTGAAGCCCTTCACCTCGCCTCCACGGACCTCGTCGGCGAACGCGGTGAAGCGGTCCAGGACGGCGTGGACATCCTCGCCGACGCGCTGCCCCTCCAGAGCAAGGTCGGTGTCGCGGGGCGCGCGCAGCGCCGTGTGCAAGACCGCCCGCCCTTCGGTGTGGTTGATCGGCTCGCCTGCGAACATCGCGCGGGCGTGCGCGGCGACGCCGCAGGCGCGCGCCAGCGCGAGCAGGGCATCGCGGCCGCGCGCGTCGATCCGGTTCTTCGCGTAGTCGAGGGTCCAGCCCGCGCCCTCGGCCACCCAGGTTTCGCCGCGTGTGGGGTCGGCCTCGAAGAGGCCGCTTAGCTCGAGCCCGGCGCCGTGTTCCCGGAGTGACTCCAGGGCGCGCCAGGCTTCCGCGCTGGCGTCGCTCACGAGCGCTTCTTTCGCGGGGCCCGCTTCTTGCGCAGAAGCGGGACGAGATAGCGGCCCGTACTCGATCCCTTCGTGCGCGCCACGGTCTCGGGTGTTCCGCAGGCAACGACCTCGCCGCCGCTCGGCCCGCCTTCGGGTCCGACGTCGATGATCCAGTCGGCGGCCTTGATGACGTCGAGGTTGTGCTCGATCACGACGATGCTGTTCCCGGCGTCGACCAGGCGCTGCAGCACGTCCAGGAGCTTGCGGACGTCGTCGAAGTGCAGGCCGGTCGTCGGCTCGTCGAGCAGGTAGAGCGTCCGCCCGGTGGCGCGCTTCGCCAGCTCACGGGCCAGCTTGATGCGCTGGGCCTCGCCGCCCGAGAGGGTGGGCGAAGGCTGTCCCAGGTGCAGGTAGTCGAGACCCACGTCCATCAGGAGCTCGAGGGGTTGGCAGATGGCCTTGTGCGCGCTGAAGAGCTCGGCGGCTTCGCGGACCGTCAGCTCGAGGACGTCCGCGATCGATCGCCCCTTGTAGCGAACCCGCAGGGTCGCCTCGTTGAAGCGTTTCCCCTGGCACTCCTCGCACCGCACGTAGACGTCGGGCAGGAAGTGCATCTCGATCTTGCGCACGCCGTCGCCTTCGCAGGCCTCGCAGCGACCGCCCTTCACGTTGAAGGAGAAGCGTCCGGGCTTGTAGCCGTGGAGCCGCGACTCGGGGAGGTTCGTGAACAGCCGGCGGATCTCGTCGAAGACCTTGATGTAGGTGACCGGGTTGCTGCGGGGCGTGCGTCCGATCGGGCGCTGGTCGATCCGGATCACCTTGTCGATCTGATCGAGGCCGTGCAGCGCCCGGTAGCGACCGACGCGACGGGTGGACTGATGGAGCTCGCGGGCCAGCGCCGGGTACAGGATGTCGTTGACGAGGGTCGACTTCCCCGCGCCCGAAACCCCCGTGACTGCGGTCAGCACGCCGAGCGGGAACTCGACGTCGACGTCGCGAAGGTTGTTCTCGTGGGCGCCGGCGATCTTCAGGCTGCCCGTCGCAGCGCGTCGCTCCTTGGGGACCGCGACTTCCATGCGGCCCGAGAGATAGGCGCCGGTCAGCGACTTCGCGTGGCGTTCGAGGCTCTTCGGCGTGCCGGCATGGACGATCTTTCCGCCCAGCACGCCCGCTCCGGGACCGAAGTCGATGACGTGATCGGCCGCCCGGATCGTCTCCTCGTCGTGCTCGACGACGACGACCGTGTTCCCGATGTCGCGCATGCGCAGCAGGGTTTGGAGGAGGCGCTTGTTGTCGCGCTGGTGCAGCCCGATCGACGGTTCGTCGAGGATGTAGATGACGCCGGTGAGCTCCGAACCGACCTGACTGGCGAGCCGGATGCGCTGGGCTTCACCGCCCGAAAGGGTCGGCCCGGCGCGGTCGAGGGACAGGTAGCCGAGGCCCACCGCCGCCAGGAAGTCGAGCCGACTCTTGATCTCCTTCAAGACCTCGGCCGCGATCTGCTTCGCAGAGCCCTTCAGCGCGAGGCCGCCGAAGAAGTCGCGCGCGGCGTCGACGGTGAACGACGAGATGTCCACGATCGTGCCGCCGCCCACGCGAACCGCCGCGCTCTCGGGGCGCAGCCGCGACCCCTGGCAGCTCGAGCATTCCGCATCCCCGATGAACTGGGCGTACCAACGCTTCGCGCGCTCGGAGCTCGCTTGTTTGAAGCGCCGCTCGAGGCGCGGGACGATGCCCTCCCAGGTGGTCTCGAAGGAGCCGGCGCCGCCGCTCTTCCCCTTCCACTTGACCGGGTAGGTTCGGTCGGCCGTGCCGTAGAGCAGCTGCTCGCGCTGCTTCTTCGGCAGCTTCGCGAAGGGTCGATCGAAATCGATCTTCAGCTGCGAGACGATCTGCGCCCGGAAGCCGCTGCTCCAGCCCACCTTCTCCGACACCTTTGGACCCCACGACTTCACCGCACCCTCGTCGAGGGAGAGCGATTCGTCGGGGATCACGAGTCGCAGGTCGATGTCGGTGCGGGTGCCGAGGCCGTTGCACTCGACGCACATGCCCTGGGGGCTGTTGAAGGAGAAGCTCTGGGGCGTCAGCTCGGGGAACGAGAGGCCGCAGTCGGCGCAGGCCATCTTCTCGGAGAAGACGCGGTCGCCGTCGTCCGTGTTCGCGATCAGCAGCCCCTCGCCCACGCGTAGCGCGGTCTCCACCGAATCCGTGAGACGCGAGAACGCGTCGGGCTTCACGACGATTCGATCGACGACGGCCTCGACCGTGTGCTTCCGCCGCTTGTCGAGGGCCTCGACCTCTTCGCTGAGCTTCATCTCGCCGTTGACGCGCAGGCGGACGAAGCCCGAGCGGCGTACCTCGGCCAACAGCTCGCGGTGCTCGCCCTTGCGGTTCACCAGGATGGGCGCCATCAGGACGAGGCGCGTGCCCTTGGGCAGGGTCGCGAGCTCACGGCTGATCTGTTCAGCCGTCTGTCCGCGTACGGGCTTTCCGCACTGGTGGCAGTGCTGGGTTCCCACGCGCGCGAAGAGCACGCGCAGGTAGTCGGAGATCTCGGTGATCGTCCCGACCGTCGAGCGCGGGTTGGTCCCGGTCGTCTTCTGCTCGATCGAAATCGTCGGAGACAGGCCGCGGATGGTCTCGTAGCGCGGCTTCTCCATCTGACCGAGGAACTGCCGCGCATACGCCGAGAGGGACTCGACGTAGCGTCGCTGTCCCTCGGCGTAGAGCGTGTCGAAGGCCAGCGACGACTTCCCGGAGCCCGAGACGCCGGTCAGCACCACCAACTGCTTCTTCGGGATCTTGACGTCGATCCCGCGCAGGTTGTGTTCCCGCGCGCCGCGAATCCGAACGTGATCGAGTTCCATGAGGGGAGGGCGAGGATACCCGCCCGCTGCGCTTCTCGCCCCGCAGCGCGTCGTGCTAGGGGACGGCGATCGCGTCGGCGACGGCGAAACGGGGCGATGCCGCCGCTTCCTGCACACCCGTCGCCGGGTCGTGGCTCGCGGCGAGCACCCGCCCGTGGGCCCAAGGACCCGCTCGCAGTACGTCGTGGCCGCGCCCCTCCAGGTCTTCCAGCACACCGTCGGCGAACCGCGTTTCAGCAGAGATCGCGGCCGGCTTCGCGTGGCGCGGGTAGAAGGAGCTCGGCATGTGGTCCGAGTGCACGGTCGGGGCGTCGATCGCGGCTTGCAGGTCGTTCTCGCCGCGCGCGATCTGATCCAGGACGCGCAGGAAGAACTGGGAGGTCCACTGGTCCTGCTGGTCGCCGCCGGGCGTTCCGAACGCGAGCCAGCGTCCATCGGGAAGCTCGGCGAGCGAAGGCGAGAGCGTCGTGCGGGGGCGCTTCCCCGGCGCGAGGGCATTCGGGTGCTCGGGGTCGAGCACCGCCATCTGGAGCCGGGTACCGACGGGGAAGCCGAGTTCGGGGACGACGGGGGACGTGGGGATCCAGCCGCCACTCGGGGTCGCAGCGATGACGAGTCCGGACGCGTCGGAGGCGACGCACATCGTCGTATCCGTGCGGCCGCGCGAAGCGGCGAGGGCACCGGGCTCCACCGGTGCCTGGGGCGCGGCGGCGCCCAGCGGCCAGCCCTTCGGCAAGCGGCCCATGCCGGGCACGAGTTCGCGGGAGGCCTGCTTCGGGTCGATGCGGCGCGCGCGTTCGGCGGCGTACTCCGCCGAGAGCAGGCGGTCGAGCGGCACCTTCACGAACGCGGGATCGCCGTAGCAGGCGTCCCGGTCGGCGAAGGCGAGCTTCGCGACTTCGATCCAACGATGCAGGGCATCGGCCGTCGACAGGTCGCCGAGCGGCGTGGCGCCCAGGAGCGCGAGCTGCTGGAGGAACACGGGCCCCTGACTCCAGGCTCCCGCCTTCCACACACGCGACCCGCGGGAGGCGAGGTGGGCGGGTTCCTCACACGCTCCCGTGTAGGTCGCGAGGTCGTGGGCGGTGAGCAAGCCGGCATGGGCTTCGCCACTGGCGTCCTTCACCGGCTGGGTGAGGAAGCGCTCGATCGCCTCGGCGTCGGGACCCTCGTAGAAGACGGCGCGTGCAGCGCGGATCCCCGCTTCGCGCCCCGACGCCTGACGGTCTGCGTCGCAGAGACGTTTGAGCCACGCCGCCATCGCGGGGTTGGTCTGGCGACCGCCGATCGGCGGTACGGGCGTGTAGATCGCGGCGCTGCTCGGCCACTCGCGTTCGAAGCGCGGCGCGATCAACTCGAGCAGCACACGCAGGAACGGGTACATCGGGAAGCCGCGCTCGGCGAGCGCACGAGCGGGCGCGAACACCTCGGAGAGGCGACGCGTGCCATAGCGCTCGAGCAGCTGGCACCAGGCGTCGAGGGCGCCGGGGATGGCGGCGGAGAGCAGCCCGTCGGGCGGGATCAGAGACAGCCCGAGCTGTTCGAAGTGCTCGATCGTCGCGGCCGCCGGGGCCGGACCCTGGCCCGAGATCACCACCACCCGGTCCTCGCGCGGGTCACGCACGAGGATCGGAACTTCACCGCCGGGTCCGTTCTGGGTGGGTTCCAATACCCAGAGCGCCGCGCCCATGGCACAGGCGGCGTCGGCGGCGTTGCCGCCCGAGGCGAGCATCTGGGCCCCGATCTGGGTGGCGAGGTAGTGGCCGGCGGCGACCGTGCCCCCGAAGCTGCGCACCGGTGCGCGCGTTGTCGTCATGGAGCGCAGTATGCCCGAAGCCGCGAGCGGGTATCATGCGCCGACTCCGAGGAGGACCCGATGCCCGTCGACCCCCAGGCCCAGGCCGTGCTCGATCAGTTCCCGCCGATGCCCGACGATCTCTCCGGGATCGATGCCGTCGCCATGCGCGAGGGGATGAACCAGGGCGCCCTCGGCGATGCCGAGCCCGAGCCCGTCGCAAAGGTGATCGATCGCACGATTCCCGGACCTGCCGGCGAGATTCCCGTTCGGGTCTATCTGCCCGAGGGCGACGGCCCGTTCCCCGGGCTCGTCTACTTTCACGGCGGTGGCTTCGTGGTGGGCAACCTCGACACCCACGACGGTGTGTGTCGTCAGCTCGCGAACGGTGCGGGATGTGCGGTGGTCTCGGTCGACTACCGGCTCGCTCCGGAGCATCGCTTTCCCGCCGCTCCGGAGGACTGCTACGCGGCGACGGCGTGGGTGGCGAAGGAGGGCGCTGCGCTGGGCATCGACACGTCGCGACTCGCCGTGGGAGGCGACAGCGCGGGTGGGAATCTGACGGCGGCCACTACCCTGCTGGCCCGCGAACGGGGCGGCCCGAAGCTGCGGTTCCAGCTGCTGGTCTACCCGGTGACCGACTGCGCATTCGACACCGCGTCCTACGAGGAGAACGCGACCGGGTACTTCCTCACGCGAAGCCTGATGCGTTGGTTCTGGGACCAGTACCTCGCGGAACCGGCCGAGGCCGAACAGGCGATTGCTTCCCCGCTGCGCGCGCAAGACGTGGCCGGACTTCCGCCCGGGATCTGCATCACCGCGGGCTACGATCCGCTGCGCGACGAGGGCGAGGCGTACGCGAAGCGCCTCGTGGACGCGGGAGTGGCCTGCCCCGTGTCGCGCTACGACGGAATGATCCACGGCTTCTTCAGCATGCCCTTCGACGCTTCTCGTCAGGCCCTGCAGGAGGCCGCGAAGGCGCTGCGCGAAGCGCTCGCCTAGCGGCAGGGAGGCCCCACGATGGCGGTGCGTATCGGCGTTGGTCTCGCCGGGTTTCCCTTCGAAGGACCGGCGGACTTCTGGCGCTGGATCGAGTTGTGCGAAGCGTCGGACGTCGACTCGTTCTGGCAGAGCGATCGGCTGATCTCGCGGGCGCCGGGACTCGACTCGATCGCGACGATGGGCGCCCTCGCGGGCGGGACGTCGCGGCTCAAGTTCGGGATGAGCGTCACCGTCGTCAGCTTTCGCGACCCGCTCGTGCTCGCAAAGGAGTGCGCGACGATCGACTACCTCTCGAACGGGCGACTGCTCCCCGCGTTTGGTGTGGGGACCGGGGGGGCGCCGGAGTGGCGCGCCTTGGGTATCTCGGAGAAGCGTCGCGGGGCGCGGGCCGACGAGGCGCTCACGCTGTTGGCGCGCCTCTGGTCCGAGGAGTCGGTGGACTTCGAGGGCGAGTTCTATCGCTACGAGGGCGTGACCATCGCGCCGCGCCCGGTCCAGCAACCGCTGCCGCTGTGGATCGGCGGAAGCAGCCCGGCGGCGATTCGGCGCACGGCCCGCCTGGGCACCGGTTGGCTCGCGGGGATCCAGACGCCTGCCGAGGCGGCACCGGTGGTCGCGGCGATCCGGGATGCGTCGGCCGAAGCCGGTCGTCCCGTGGACGCGGAGCACTACGGTGCCGGTTTCCCCTTCCGCTTCGGAAGCCAGGACGATGCGGCGGTGCAGCAGACCGCGCGCGGGTTCCAGCGCTTCCGGCCCGACTTCGACCTGGATGCCTATCTCGCGGTCGGAGATGCGGCCACGGTTCTCGCACGGATCGAGGAATACCGTCGCGCCGGCATGACCAAGTTCGTGCTGCGACCGGTGGCCGAAGACGCGAAGGATCTCCTCGCCCAGACCGAGCGCCTGGTGGCGGAAGTGCTCGCGGCGATTCACGGCTGAACGGGTATCTTTCTCGCATGGCCTCTCTCTCCGACGAGCAGAAGCGCGATCTGCTCGCCCGCGTGCCGCTCTTCCAGGGTTTCTCTCCGAAGGAGATCGACGCCCTCGTGCCCGCGGCCCGGGCCGTTTCGGCGAAGGTCCGCGAGGAGCTGTTTCACAAGGGCGATAGCGGCTCCCAGCTCTACATCGTGATCGAGGGACGTCTGAAGGCCCTGACGACGTCGTTCGAGGGAGACGATGTCGTCTTCAGCGTCATGGGACCCGGCGAAGTCTTCGGTGAGGTCGCGTTGCTCTCCGAGAGCCCGCGTACCGCCACGGTGCGCGCGATCGACAAGTGCCAGCTCCTCGTGTTGGACCGCCGTGACTTCCTGGCGTTCCTGAAGCGCACGCCCGACGTCGCGGTTCGCATGCTGTCCGTCCTCGTGGAGCGACTGAAGAGCGCGAGCGAGTTCGTCGAAGACGTGCAGTTTCTCAACCTGCCCGTACGCCTGGCCAAGAAGTTCATGCACTTCGCCGATCGCTACGGCAAGGAGAACGGCAGCGAGTTGAAGATCGACATCAAGCTCTCGCAGGAAGAATGGGGAGATCTGGTGGGCGCGACCCGCGAGAGCATCAACAAGCAGATGCGTAGCTGGAGCGACGAGGGGCTGATCCGCGTCGACGCCGGCTACGTGACCTTGCTCGACCCGGACGCCATCGAGCGACTGGCGTTCTCGACCTTCTGATGGCACCGCCCCGACGCGTCGAAGTGGCGGGATGCCACAACTTCCGGGATCTCGGCGGGTATCCGACCGAGTCGGGAGGCCAGCTGCGCTGGCGCCAGATCTTTCGCGCCGACGGCCTGCACGCACTCGAGGCGGGGGGCGTCGCCACACTGCGCGACGAGATCCAGCTCGGTGACATCATCGATCTGCGTTCGACCGCCGAGCTCGAGCTTGACGGTCGCGGTCCGCTGCAGCGCGAGGCCATGCGCTTTCATCACCTGCCGCTCTTCGACGGGCCCGGCTCCACCGAGCGCCCGCCGATGGCGAGTCTCGCCGATCTGTACTTCGGCATGATCGAGTTCGCGCGGGGGCCGCTCGCGCGCGTGATCACGACGATCGCGCGCACGGACGATCCGGTCGTCTTCCACTGCGCCGCGGGAAAGGATCGCACCGGGGTCGTCTCGGCGCTGCTCCTGGCCCTGCTCGGCGTGCGGGACGAGGTGATCGTGGTGGACTACGCCGCGACCCGCGATTCCCTCGATGCGATCGTCGAGCGCCTGATGTCGAGCGAAGGCTACAAGGACATGTGGAAGGAACTACCGCCGGACACGCTCCATGCCGAGCCCGAGACGATGCGCTCCTTCCTCGAGCAGATTCGCGCGAAGTACGGATCGGCCGCTGACTACGTGGCGGACATCGGCGTCGCTCCGGACGACATCGCGCGCCTGCGTGAGCGGGTGGTCGAAGCCTGAAGATCGCGCTGGGTGCGGGCGTGCCGGTCCCGATGCCGCGAGCCACTCCGCTCGCGTGGGTCGATCAAGACGCGTGGTCGACCGGGAGTCGCACCCGGAACACGCTGCCGCGTCCGTCCGCGGTCTCCACTTCGATCGTGCCGCCGTGGCTCTCGACGATGCGGTGCGCGATTCCGAGCCCGAGGCCCGTGCCCACGCCCACGGCCTTGGTCGTGAAGAACGGGTCGAAGATCCGGTCGACGACGTCGCGCGGGATGCCGCAGCCGTCGTCGGCCACGGCCACCACGACTTCGTCCTGCTCCACGCGGGTGGCCAGGAAGACCGTGCCGCCATCGTCGACGGCCTGCGCGGCGTTCACGACCAGGTTGAGGAAGACCTGGCGCAGTTGTTGGGCGGCTCCGCGCACGGGCGGCAGATCGCTCTCGAACTCGGACCACACCTCGACGCGGTCGCGCAGCTGGATCGACGCGATCCTCAGCGAGTCCTCCAGTAGCTGACGAACGTCGACGCTCTCCCGGGCATCCGAGCCGGAATGCGCAAAGCGGTTCACACTCCGGACGATCTCGACGGCCCGGTCGATGCCTTCGAGGGATTCTTCGAGCAGCTCTCCCGTGTCGGAGAAGGCCGAGGCGAACTCGGGCCCGAGGTCCCGACGCCGATCCCGCAGCTGCTTCCAGCGAGCCTCGAGCTGGGAGAGGTTCGAGCGGACGAACGCGAGCGGGTTGTTGATCTCGTGTGCGATCCCGGCTGCGAGTTCACCCACGGCGGCGAGTCGCGCCGAGGTGAGGAGCTGGTGTCGGAGGTCCGAGACTTCCCGCAGGTCCCGCACGACGGTCACCTCGCCGAGCTGGATTCCCCGTTCGGTGTGGAGCGTGTGGGAGCGCGCCGCGACAGGGATGCGGGGGCCATCGCCAAAGATCAGTTCGAAGCGATCGTGCGCGTCTCCCGGCTGAAGCAGCGCGTCCATCGGCTTCCCTTCGAGCGCCTCGACCGAGGTCCCTGCAAGACGCGCCAGAGCGGGGTTGGCGAAGCGGATCCGTCCGTCCGAGCGGTGAAGCGCGACACCGTCCGGAAGGCTGGCCAGGATCTCCTCGGCGGCGCGTGACGGGGTGAGCGGAGACTGGCCGAAGCGCGCATGCAGGTAGAGCGACAAGAGCGCCACCGGCGCGAACACGGAAGGGATCAGCGGCGGGAACTCGCGACCCGCCAGCGGCATCACGAAATCCGTTCCGACCAGGATGGCCGTGGGAACGCTGACGCCGGCGAGCAACCACCGCGCGGGTCGGCGTCGATCCTCGGGCAATTCGCCGGTCGCGCGGCCCGCGATCCCGACGCCGATCAGCGTCCCCAACAGGTTGTAGACGAAGATGGGTCCGTAGAGCGGTCCGGGTTCGATCGAATAGCCCCAGGGCGCCGGGCGCATGCTCGCGACGACCCAGGGGGTCGTCACGGCGGCGACGAGCGCGACGAACGCCAGCCCATAGCCCAAGCGAAGCGGCGCGGAGAGCCAGCGTGCGCGCACGTGGAACCGCTCGGAGAAGACCTGCAGCGCCAGCGGCCCGAGGAAGACCCAACCCGGCGCGGAAGCGCGGGCGAGCCAGGCGGCCGCCTCGGGCGAGGGTTGGAGGTGGGCCATCAGCTGACAGACCCCGAGGTAGGCGAAGCCCAGCAGTAGCACCGCGCGACGCAGGTCCTCGCCGCTTCCGCGGCGCGCGTGCACGAAGATCCCTCCCGCGCAGGCGGCGCAGGCCAGAGTGGAGAGGGCGACGGCGACGTGTAGCGGGTGCACGCGAGGGCTTCGCTCCCGCTCGGTGTATCGGCGTGCGCGCTAGTGGGCTTGACGCGGCGCCTCCGCCTGTCGGGAGAGCAGCTGGGCGGCCGCCTCGACCGCCTGCTCCGGCGGCAGGTCGACCAGGCAGCGCTGGTGGCCCAGCGGACACTCCTTCGCGTGGCAGGGTCGGCAGGCGAGATCGAGGAAGAGGACCCGCTGGCGTTCGAGGTGGTGCGCCGTGTGGCGGGGGTCCGTCGGACCCATCAGGGTGACTACCGGGCGATCCAGCGCGACCGCGAGATGACGCGGCCCCGTGTCGTTGGTGAGAACGAGGGTGGCGCGGGCCACGACGGCCTTGAAGGTGCCGAGCCCATCCGTGGGCGGGAGCACGACGCACGCCTCTTGCATCGCCTGCGCCACCTGGGCGGCGATCGCCTCCTCTTCGGGATTGGGCGCGGGCGCGAGCACCACGCGCAGACCGAAGCGACGCGTGATCTCGTCGCACGCCT
Organism: Myxococcota bacterium; assembly: GCA_039030075.1. Classification (NCBI taxonomy): domain Bacteria; kingdom Pseudomonadati; phylum Myxococcota; species Myxococcota bacterium. Next base: position 22,568 of record JBCCEW010000030.1, read on the forward strand.
GGGCGAAGTGTCGAGGAGGCCAGAGTTTGCTGCGCCCGAAGGCGGCGCCGGGCGAAACGAGCAGCATCGCGTCGTCGCGCGCGACGCCGACCGCGGAGAGGGCCGCGTCAGCCGCGTCTTTGTCTGCCTCGGAGACGACCAGTGTCAGGCGATCTCCGGCGTCGGGAATCCCCAGCAGGCGGGGAATCCGCAGGTAGCGCTCGATCATCGAGAACGGAACGCGCTGGCCATGTTCGCGCGGTGCGTCGATCGACTGGGTGAGGAGCGCCCGCCGCAGCCAGTCACGCCCGTAGCCGATCCGGCGCGGAATGCGTGCAACGACGGCATCGAGGGCCGCCCGCGGCGAGTCGGGCAGGATCACCGCTACGTCGAACGCGAGATCCTGGAGCGCGCGCGCGCGTTCGCGCAGCGCCGCGAAGCTGCGCCCGCGATAGGGGTGGTAGACGTCGAAGCCCTCGACCCCCGCCAGCAAGGGCTCGTGCTGGGGAGGGCCAAGCGCGTGGATCTCCGCGTCCGGAAGGCCCCGCCGCAGCGCGCGCAGCGCCGGTGTGGCCATCACGGCGTCGCCCAATGGGTTGGGCAGCCGCACCAGGACGCGGCGGAGGGATTCCAACCTAGAGGAAGAAGTCGAGGCGCTCGTCGCCGGGCTCGATCTCGATCTCGTCGCGCGGGTCTTCGATCATCTTCTCGAGCCACCAGTTCACGCCGTTGTACAGGCAGGTGACCTCGCGGCACTCGTGGCTCGCGTCGAAGTCGTCCATCAGGTCGGCCAACTGTCCGCCGGTGATCTGGGCCATCGTCTTGTCGCCGTAGGCATCGAGTCCGCCGACGCGCGCCTTCTCGACGCCGCGATGGGCCGGGCAGTTGAAGGTGCCCATCGGCGTCAAGACCTGCCGCAGCGCCTGCATGTGGCAGACCTTCGGCTGGTGGGTGTAGTCCTGCCAGCTGCCTTCTTCGAGCACACGGAGGTTGGTACTCACCCGCACCGAGAACGTATCCGTCGCGAGTTCGCGGGCCTTGTCGACCTCGGCCCGGATCCGCGCGATGACGGCGTCGCGGTTCTGCGCGGCCTGGGGATCCATCACCTCGGCACCGTCGTCGCCGCGCTCGAGCACCGGCTTCAGCGCGATGTAGTCGAAGCCGTACTTGCGGGCCCGTTCGGTCGCCATCACGACTTCGTCGATGTTCTCGTGGATCTCGACGTCGTCGCGGGTCGCGCCACCCCACACGATGATGTAGGAGAAGCCGAGCTGGAAACGCGGGTTGCGCTCCTTGATCTTCGGGATCCACTCGCAGATCTCGTCGAGCGTCAGCGACTTCCGGACGGGCTTGTGCATCGTGCGGAACAGCTCGTTGCTACCCGAGTCGAGGGAGAGCCGTACCCAGTCCCGCTCGTCCAGGTACTCGGCGATGTCGAGCAGTTTGTCGCCCTGGCTGCCATTGGAAACCACCGCGATCTGGAGTTTCAGGTCCTTCAAGAACTTCACGAAGTCGACGAAGCCCTTGTAGATCGTGGGCTCGCCGCCACCGATCAGGATCACCGAACGCAGCCCCCGCTCGGCCATGGTGACGATCGACGAGCGCAGCGTCTCCTCTTCGTGGCGGTGCTTCGTGTTCAGGATGTCCCAATCGATGCAGTGGTCGCAGCGATAGTTGCAGGCCGTCGTCAGATCCAGATTGATCGAGATCGGCGCGATCGGCGGCGGCTCGGGATCGGGCTCACCCGCGGCGCGCGCGCGAGCCAATGCCTTCCGCCACCCGATGTAGGTGTCGAGATGTTCGCGCAGCGAAGGCTGGCGCAACTTCCCGGTGAAATCGTGAATGGCCTCCGTCACAGGCCCTCCTCTCGGGCATAGGCAGCGATGAGCTCTTCGAGGAGCTCCATCCGCTGCACGATCTGGCGTGCGTGGGCGCTTCGTTCGGTTTCGTCCCCGCTGCCCAAACAGCGCACGAAATCAGCGATCAGCAAGGTCAGGGGGTCGTCCAGGGGAACGGTTCGCTCGGAGCCGGCGAAGGATAGCCGGTAGCTCTCGGGCTCCACCACACGCCGGGCTTCCCGACCATCGAAGGCCAGGCTGGCTCGGCGCGGGATGGTGTCCTCGCGAGCCAGATCGATCTGGACCGCGCAGCTCCCCGCGCCGGAATCGTAGTCGAATCGCACCTGAAGCGGCACGTCCGGATGTGAGCGGGTTGAAAAAACCACATTTCGGAGGGTCGTGGGACCGGGCAAGGCCCGCTGGAGCACCGAGATCGGATGGGACAGGGCGTCCCCAAGGGCCTGGAGCCCTTCGGAAACCGGCTGGAGCTGCATCCGGAACTGCTTCGGGGGGCTCTCGAAGGCCCCGGGGTAGAGGGCTTCGAAGCCCGGCAGCGTGAACGGCCATTGGCAGTTCTCGTAGAGCCAGAGCCCCTGGCCCGCGAAGCGTTCCACCAGCTCACGGCTGCGTTCGGCGAGGCCGGTCCCTCCCCACACGAGTGGCTTCTCGCAGAGGACCGACACGCCGGCCTCGGCCGCGCGCGCGAGATGCGCCTCGTGGGTCTCGGAGGGCGAGAGGATCGCCACCGCGTCGAGTGCTTCGGCGAAGAAGGCGTCGGACTCGGTGAACCCCGCCGCCTCGATCTCCGCGATCTCCCGCAGCGCGGCTTGGGTCGGTGCGATCGAGCTCTCTCGGGTCGCGAGGAAGACCGGAACTTCCACGCCGAGCGCGCGGAGGTCGCGTGCCACGAAGGGGCCGAGACCCTGGCGCGTGCGGCGTGCGCCGATCAACCCGACACGCAGCGTCATGTCGTCTCCGTCTCGGCCAGGATCTCGCGGTACAGCGCCACGTACTGCTCGACCATCTTCGACGCGGTGAAGGTATCGCGGATGCGCTGGGCGCCGGCGTGCCCGAGGCGATCGCGGAGCACGGCGTCGGCGTGCATGCGCTGCAGCGCTGCCGCGAGGGCATCTGCGTCCTCGGGCTGCACCAGCAGACCCGTCTCTTCGTGCAGGACGACCTCGGCGAGCCCGCCGACCGCACTGGCGACCACCGGGCGCGCACGTGCCATCGCCTCGAGCGCAGCGACGCCGAGCCCCTCGAGCCGCGACGGCAGGACGAAGACGTCGCAGGCCTCGAGCCAGTCGGCGATGTCGTCGCGTCGGCCGAAGAATGTGGCGCGCGCGGTGACGCCGCGTTCGCGCGCCAGCGCTTCGAGCGCCTCCTTCTCGACGCCGTCTCCGACCACCCAGAGCCGCAGGCCGGGGGCTTCCGCGCAGCGCGCCAGTGCCTCGATCAGCAGGTCGATGCCCTTGCGTCGGACCAGGTTCGCCGTCACCAGCAGCACGACGTCGTCGTCCCGAACGTCGCGTTCGCTGCGCAACTGCGCGCGGTCGGCGCTGGGGGTGAGGGTGGCGGGGTCGACGGAACTCCAGATCAGACGAATGCGGTCCGCGGCGACGCCGCCTTCCTCGAGTCGCGTGGCAACCGCAGGCGAGATCGCTGCCGCCCGGCGCATCACGCGTCCATACAGCCAGCGCGTGCGCGGTCCGCGCTTCACGCGTCGGTCCATCCGCCGCGTGGTCAGGGCGGGAATTCCCGCGCGCCAGGCAGCCAGGCCTCCCACCCAGTTGGCGCGACCGGTATGGCAGTGCACCAAATGCGGGCGCTGTTCGCGGAGGATCCGGGTCGTGCGCCAGCTGGCGGGAAGCGAGAGGTCGTTGCGCATGGCCACGCTCGCCGTCGCGATACCGCGCTTCTCGGCCTCGGCGCGAGCCCGACTGTCGGGCGGGCAGATCAGCAGGTTCTCGTGGCCCGCGTCGCGGAGGCCTTCCATCAGCAGGAAGACCTGTACCTCGCCGCCCGAGAAACCCGTCTCGCCCGATACATGGGCGATCCGCAGGCCGGATTCGCTCCTGGCCACGCGATCAGGAGGGCGGCGCGGAGGACTCCTCCCCCGCCTCGATCAGGACGCGCAGCCGGTCCGGGCCGACCTGGTAGGAGGCCGCGCAGAAGTGACACTCCACGCCGATCGGTTCCGCTTCTTCGATGGCGCGTTCGAGCTCCTCGCGCCCCAGCGTCTGCAGCGCGCGGGACACCCGCTCCTCGTTGCACCCACAATGGAAGGCCACAGGGAGTTCGTGGGCGTCGCGCATGCCCAGGCCCTCGAGCAGGCGCGCGAGCAGGCCGTGCGCATCGAGCCCCTCGGCCACCAGCTGGGACGGGTTCGGGGTGGCCCGCACGTTCTCTTCGACCCGGTCGATCTCGGCTTCGCTCGCACCGGGCAGGGCGTGCACCAGGTAGCCGGCCGCGGAGCGGACCCCACGCGGCGGATCCTCTTGCACGCCCAACGCGAGCGCCGTCTGGCTCTGCTCGCTCTCGGACAGGTAGTGGGTGAGGTCTTGCGCAATCGTTCCGTGCACGATCTGCACGATGCCGGTGTACGGCTGTTGGCCGGCGCGCATGCGTACGACCGTGAGCACCCCGGCCCCCACCGCGGCATGCACGTCGAGCTGACCGTCCACCCGAGGCGGGTGTGCCCGCGGGCTGCCGACGTAGCCGCGGGCATTCCCGAGGGCGTCGGCGCCGGCGACCACGCCCTTCAAGGGGCCATCCCCGCGGAACTGCACCTGCACGCTCTCGTCGTCTTCCTTCCCGCTGGCCGCCAGCAGCAGGGCCCCGAGCAGGGTGCGGCCGAGCGCAGTCGTCGCCGTGGGAGAGGTGCGATGCCGGGCGGCGCCCTCGCGGACGAGCTCGGTCCCGACGATGGCGCGCACGGCAATGCCTCCCTCTTCGGAGACACAACGAACGAGACGGTCCGGGGGCTGGTTCACGCGATGCCTCAGAAGAGATTCGTGAAGATCTCGACGCCGCCGACGTACGTGCCGATGAAACTGCCAAAGGTGGTCAGCACGAATACCAGGAAGATGCGCAGCAAGCGGCTCTGCCACCAGTGCTTCCACTCGCCGAAGTCATCCCCCACGGTCTCGAACTCGCGCACCGTTGGCGGTTGCAGATAGGCCTGCAGGAACGCGCAGACGTAGCCCGCGCCGATCACCGGGATCAGGCTGGTGACGGGTGCTGCGGCGAAGGCCCCGATGATGACGAGCGGGTGGGCGAGGGCGATCAGCGCTCCCAGCGAGGCGGGGATGCCGTTCGCGAGGATCCAGAACAGCAGGTTCTCGCCGGCCACGCGGGCTCCCTGCTGGACGCCGATCGCGATGAGGGCGCCGATGATCGCGGCGGGTACGCCCCAACCGATCCACTTCCACAGCTTCCCGACGGGTGGGATCACGTTCAACGCCGCGAGGTCGACCGGGCTGCGCGACTCGATCGAGCGCCGGATGCCCTGGACGTGACCTGCACCGACCACGGCGACCACCCGCCGCCCAGCCGCGCTGCGGATCTTCTCGGCGAGGAACTGGTCGCGCTCGTCGATGAGCGTGGTCTTCACCGCCGGCAGCTCGTCGCCGAGTTCGCGCATCAGCTCGGAGAGCACGTCCTGGTCGCGGATGCGACGCAGCTCGGCCTCGTCGAGCTCGGGCCGGTCGACGACGCTGCCCAGCAGCGCAGCCAGCAGCTTCGCCTTGTTCCAGAGCGTCATCGCGCCCCAGGCGCGGCGCAGCGTCACGCGCACGTCGCGGTCGCAGAGTTCGACGGGGATCTCGAACTCTTCGGCGGCCTTCGACGCCTCGAGCAGCTCGGTCCCGGGCGCGACGCCCAGCGCCCCGCCCAGCTTCTTCTGGTACGAGGCGAGGATCAGGTTCGCGAGGAGCGGAGCGAGCTGCCGTTCCCGAATGACCTGTCGAAGATCGAGGTCTTCCCAGCGGCGGCGCTGGGAGAGTGCTTCGAAGCGCTGGGTGTCGAGCTCGATGCAGACCGTGTCGGGTCGCTCCTTCTCGATGACCTCCCGGACGAGGTCGGCGGACTCGCGCGACACGTGAGCCGTGCCCACGAGCAGGAACTCGCGGTCATCGAGTCGCACGGTCTGGACGTCGGAGGGCCAGTCGGCGGCGGCTTCCGGGGTCGGTTCGGTGGGGCGCGCGTCGTCCATGCGCGGGCCACGCTAGCAGGGAGGCCTCGGCCTCGGCGAACGCCTGGGGGACGCCCTAGGCCCGACTGCGCCGATGTCCCAGCCAGCGCAGGCCGAACAGGCTGGCGAGGAGCGCGGCGTGCACCAGCGGTGCGAGCAGGTCCGCCTTTACCAACCAGAGGTAATGCACCACGGCGGCGATGCCGGCGAGGTAGGCCAGCCGGTGCAGCGTGACCCAGCGCTTGCCGAGGCGACGGATCCAGCCCCGCGTGGACGTGATCGCGAGGGGCAGCATGCAGAGAAAACCGGCGAACCCCATGGTGATGTAACGGCGCTCGACGACGTCTTCCCACATCGCGCCGAGGTCGAAGAACCAGTCGAGTCCCGCCCAGACGCCGAGGTGGAGCGAGGCGTAGCCGAACGCCGCGAGCCCGAAGGTGCGACGCAGGGGCGCCGCCCACTGCCAGTCGAGCCAACGTCGCGCCGGCGTCACGGCGAGACTCACGAGCAACCAGCGCAGGGCCCACTCGCCCGTCACATGCGTCAGGGTCTCGATCGGGTTCGCACCCAGATCGTCGCGCAGGGCGGCGACACCGAGTCCGATCAGCGGGAGGCAGGCGACGCCGATCGCGATCGCCTGAATGCGTTGCCGAGGGCGAAGCAACGAGGCGACCTAGTAGTTGGCGCGCAGATCCATCCCTTGATAGAGGGACGCTACCTGCTCGGCGTAGCCGTTGAACGGCAACGTCTCGCGGCGCCGGAACTCGCCGATGCGGCGTTCGCGCTTCTGGCTCCACCGCGGATGATCGACGGCCGGGTTCACGTTCGAGTAGAAGCCGTACTCGCGCGGCGCAGAGATGTTCCAGCTCGTGGGCGGCAGGGTCTTCGTCAGACGGATCCGCACGATCGACTTGATGCTCTTGAAGCCGTACTTCCACGGCACCACGAGGCGCAGGGGCGCGCCGTTCTGGTTGGGCAACACCTGCCCGTACATGCCGACCGCGAGCAGCGTCAACGGATGCATCGCTTCGTCGATCCGCAGCCCCTCGACATAGGGCCACTCGAGGACCGAACGGCGCTGACCGGGCATCTGCGCGGGATCGTGCAGCGTCTCGAACGCGACGTACTTCGCGTTCGAGGTGGGCTCGAAGCGCTTCAGGAGATCTCCGAGCGAGAAGCCGACCCAGGGAATCACCATCGACCAGGCCTCGACGCAGCGAAACCGGTAGACCCGTTCCTCGAGCGTGTGCGGGCGGATCAGGTCTTCGATGCCGATCTCACCGGGTTTTCCGACCTCGCCATCGATGCGGACGTTCCAGGGCCGCGTCCGCAGGGTGTGTGCGTAGCGCGCCGGGTCGTCCTTGCCGGTCCCGAACTCGTAGAAGTTGTTGTAGCTGGCCGCGTCCGCAAACGGGGTCGGGGCCTCGGCCACGCTGAGGGGGCTCTTGACGACGCCCTGGAGCTTCTCGCCGGTCGGAGCCGTCGCGGCCGCGCCGGCCTCTTCCATGCCGCAGCCGATCGACAGACCGGCGCCGAGCCAGGCCGAGTGGCGCAGGAATTCGCGGCGTCGCAGGTACTGCGCCTCGGAGGTGATCTCACGGGAGGGCGGCTCGGGCTGGCGGTGGCGCGTCATACGGTCCTCATCGGATGGTTCCCGGACTAGGGGTAGCGGATCGCGGGGCGTGGAATCGGTCCGATCCCGGGGGACGGGCGCGGAACGTGGGGTTGGATGCCCGAGGCGGCTCGGGGTGTCAGGGGCGTTCGCGGGCGGCCGCCTTGAAGAGCCGCTCGAGCGTCTCGGCAGGGGCCGGAGTCTCGCGGGCCAGAGCGAGGTTTTCGCGGACGTGCGGCTCTTCGCGCATCCCCACCACTGCGCTCGTGATCTGGGGCGTGCTCCGCACGAACTGCAGGCAGCGCTGCGCGTCGCTGTGGGCCTCGGGGAAGGCGTCGGTCAGGCTGTCCGGGAGCCGTCCGAGGACCCGACCCTGGACGAGGGGGGCGCTGGCCAGGACGACGGTACCGGTACCGCGCAGGGTCTCGAGCACCGCCGCGGTGTGACCCTCGGGCCCGATCTGGGAGTCGAGACGGAAGGCCTGCGACATCGCGACGCTGTACGGGAGCTGCAGGTACCGCAGGTGATGGTCGCCGCCGCCCACCTCCAATGCCCAGTCGAAGACGTCCAGGATCGCGAGATGATCCCGCTCGGTATGGGGCTGGAGGAAGCCGTCCCACGTGCAGATGCCATAGGCCGAGATCTCGCCGTCCGAGACGGCGCCTTCCAGGGCTTCGAAGGCGGCGCATAGCTTGTTTCGAAACTCGTCGGCCGTGGCCCCCTCGAGGTGCAGCTCGGGCTCCTCGATCAGGTAGGCGTCCAGGGTGTCGAGCCGGAGGTTCTCGCGACTGCGACGCAGCTGGTCGCGCAGGAACGCCGGAGCGAGGGAGTGTACGCCCTGGGCGAGGTCCATCGGGTCGAGGAGGCCCGTCTCGACGTAGGTCTCCCGCAGGTACCGACGAGGCTGGGGATGGCGGTCGAGGGAGTCGGGGTCCGCGGTCAGATAGCCGCCGCGTGACACGACCACGACCTCGTCGCGCTGCGCCAGCTCCTCTTCGAATGCGCGCTCCAGAGCCGCTCCCAGGCAGCGCTCGCTATGGAAGCTGCGATCCGAGAGCGCTGTGACGAAGACGTTCACCCCGCCTTCCAGCAGGAGCGGAACCGCGGAGCGGTAGAGGAGGTCGTCGACGCCGCCGGGCTCTCCATTCCGGGTGCCCAGTGCAAGCGAACTCAGAGAGAGCCGGTCGGGTGCCCGGAAGTGCCCCTCGAGACCCGAGAAACGTGCAGCAAACCGCGCAGTCCCCTCGGGTGTGGCTCGGCCCGGCGTCGGTTCGCTCATCGCGTCGCGAGCGTAGCTCGGCCCGGGCCGGCACTTCAGACCTGCGCGCGACTTGCCGATTCGGGGACCACGATGCCCGATCACACCAACAACGGAATCAACGTGTCCGCGGAGGAGCGAAAGTTCCTGCGCCGCACCTTCCACCGCTTCGCCATGCCCTACGCCCTCGGCGCACTCGCGCTGGTCGGTGTGGTCATGCTCTCGCAAGACGGCTCGGATGCCGGGTCCGGCGTCGATGAGGCGACAATCACCGCACTCGAAGAACGCCTGGCCACGCTCGAGGGAAGTCTGCCGACGCTCGGGGAACGCATGGACCAGGTGAAGTCGGATCTCGCAGGAAGCACCCAGCGATTGACGGCTCTGGAGGAGAAGCGAGGCCAGGCATCGTCGCAGGACTGGGCTTCGACCCAGCGCGACGCACGTCGCGCAAACGAGCGGGTGAAGAAGCTCGAGTCGGCGTTCGAGAAGGCGGCTGCGACCCAACGCATCGATGCGCTCGCACAGCGCATGCAAAGGGTCGAAGAGCAGAGTGCGGCGGCGCTGGCTGCCGCGCGCCAGGTCGCGGATGCCGCCCGCGCACCCGCTCGCACCCCGGCACCGCCGGCTGCGGCGCCGCGCCCGGCGCCCACCCCCGGAGCCGCAGCTCCCGCATCCCGGCCCTGACCGGGCCGACCCGAGTTCCCCGCGGGCCTGTCCGCCCGTTTGCACCGGGTCCACGCGTCCCTAGCTTCCTTGGACGCGAGCGTGAGCACCTGGATGCGCGCGCTCGGACCTGCCGCCGGGTCGCGGGCGGGGAACGCTAGGCTCCCTCGCGACATCGGAAGATCGGTCATCCCGATTTCGCAATCCCCGCCTACGCCGAAGGCGGAGAAGGAGCCCACATGAAGCGCATCGCCCTCTTCCTCGCGACGAACTTCGCGATCATGCTCGTGCTGTTCATCGCGGCGAACCTGCTCGAAGGGTTCCTCGCCTCCCAGGGCATCGTCTTCCAGAACAGCCAGCTGTTGGTCTTTGCGTTCGTCTTCGGCATGGGCGGCAGCTTCATTTCCCTCTGGATGTCGAAGTGGATGGCGATTCGCTCCACCGGCGCCCATGTCATCGAGGAGCCCAGCAACAGCACCGAGTCGTGGCTCGTTCAGACCGTTGCCCACCAGGCGCAGGCCGCCGGGATCGGCATGCCCCAGGTGGCGATCTTTCCGTCCGATTCTCCCAATGCGTTCGCCACGGGCGCGCGCCGCGACAAGTCCCTGGTCGCCGTGAGCACCGGCCTGCTTCAGCGCATGGACAAGGGCGAAGTCGAAGCGGTGCTGGGCCACGAGGTCAGCCACGTCGCGAATGGCGACATGATCACGCTCACGCTCATTCAGGGCGTGGTGAACACCTTCGTCTTCTTCCTCTCCCGCCTGATCGGCGGGTTCATCGACCGCGTCGTCTTCCGCAACGAGGAGGGCTACGGGATCGGCTACTTCGTGTCCGTGATCTTCGCCCAGATCGTGCTCGGGATTCTCGCGAGCATCCTGGTGATGTGGTTCTCGCGACGCCGCGAGTTCAGCGCCGATGCCGGCGGTGCTCGACTGGCGGGCCGGACCGAGATGATCAACGCGCTGCGCCGCTTGAAAGCAGAGACCGACCCGGAGCCGTTGCCCGAGCAGATGCGCGCCTTCGGAATCTCGGGTGGCAGCGCGTTCTCGCGGCTGTTCATGTCGCACCCGCCGCTCGACGAGCGGATCGCGGCCCTCGAACGCGGGACCGTCTGACGGCTCCTACGGACCGCCGATCGAGGCGACGCCCGAGAGCACCAGCCGGACCAGCTCACTCTGTCGACCCGTATGGGTCTTCGCGAACACCTGCTTGAGCTGGCTGCGCGCGGTGTTGACGGTGACGCCGCGGGCCTCGGCCGCTTCATCCAGCGAGCATCCCTGGCACAAGAGCTCTACCAGGTGGGTCTCGGCTTCGGTGAGCCCGTAGAGCGCATTCAGGGCTTCTCGCCTGCGGAGCGTGCCCTCGTCGAGGTCCGAGAAGTAGATCACCGCGACGGCGTCGGGGAGCGTGGCATCGCCTTCGTCGGGACGCAGAGGTGCCACCATTGCGGGGTAGGCGCGACCCTCGGAACGTCGCCGGATCGCGAGCACGTCGCTGTTGCGGGCTTCCCCGTCGGCAGCGGCGCTGATCGCGAACTGGATGTAGCGCTGGAGCAAGCGCTGGTCGTCCGGGTCGCTCGCGCGCAATGCGCCCTCGTGCAGGGACAAGCCGTCGCCGTCCGCGAGTAGGGAGACGGCGAGGCGGTTTGCATGCAGTACCTGGCCGCGGGCGTCCAGCAGGACGAGACCCGTCGGGAAACGATCGATCGCCTTGCTCAGGGCGTGCTGGCGTCGCGTCGTGGCGTGGATCGCGTAAGCGCGCGCCAGGTGCGGCACGAGCTGATCGGCGAACCCCAGGTCCTGCATCGTGAACGGAGCGCGGCCCTCCTGCGGGAAGATCGCGATGCCGGCCACCGGGCGGCCCCCGTCGAGTGCGACGGTGTGTCCGATCGGTCCGTGGTCGGCGAGTCCCTGGGGCTTCATCCACTGCAGGTAGAAGTCGCTCTCGGCGATGCGCTCGGCCGAGACCACCTCGCTCGCCAGGCCGAAGCGACCCACGAACTGGTTGCGCCGCGCCTCCTCCCAGGGCAGGCCGCGGGTCACGTAGTGGGCGAAGGTGGGCTGGAACTCGTCCGCGAAGCCCCCGGTGCTCGCGAAGAAGACGCCGGAGAGGGGCGCCCCCGGTAGCTGGAGCGCGTACCCGGTGGGAGCTCCGCCGTAGGCCTCGGACAGGGCGTCGACGAAGCCCTGCCAGCGCGACGTCTCGAGGGAGGCGTCGTAGATCTGCTCGATCAGCGGCAGGACGGCTGCGGGGTCCACCGGCGACTCGCGGTTGGAGGGAGACCCAGGATATCCCGGGCCGGGATCGCGGAACAATCAGGAAGGTCGGCGCGTCCCCAGGGGGATCGGAGGCTCGACAAGGGGCCCTCCGCGCGCGAGAGGCCCCAAAAAATGAGGCCCGCTCCGAAGAGCGGGCCTCGAGGAACCATCAGTGTGCGCAAGTCGTTGGAGTTGTGATTGTTCCTCTACCGAGGAGAAACCGGAAAGGCCGTGTGGGCTCGTGTGGCGCCGCCGGTCCCTCATCCGTCGGCACCACCGGCCTCTCCAGGTCCGCCTGAAACGAGCATGACGGATGGCCGAAGCGCCATCTTCCCCCAAATGGGGGGAGTTTCCCCGAAACCCGAGGCGTCGCTAAGCCTCGGCTGCTTCAGCGCTTTCCAGTCTGGCCAGCTATCCCGTTCGACCTGGATCGTCCTCGGCGAGGGCTTCGAGCGGCGGGCACGTGCACAGCAGGTTCCGATCGCCATACGCGTTGTCGATGCGCGCGACCGGCGGCCAGTACTTGTGCTCGGTCAGCCACGCGGCGGGCCAGGCCGCTTCCTGCCGCGAATAGGGATGCGCCCAGTCGTCCGACGCCACCGCCTGCGCAGTGTGGGGGGCATTCCGAAGCGGGCTGTCTTCGCCCGACCAGTCCCCGTTCTCGATCCGACGGATCTCTCCGCGAATCGCGATCAAGGCGTCGCAGAGACGATCGAGTTCGGCTCGAGGTTCGCTCTCGGTGGGCTCGATCATCAGCGTTCCCGGAACCGGGAAGCTCATCGTCGGCGCGTGGAAGCCGTAGTCCATCAGTCGTTTCGCGATGTCTTCGACGCGTACGTCTGCGCTGCGTTCGAAGTCGCGGCAATCGATGATGAACTCGTGCGCCACCCGACCGCCCGGCCCGGTGTAGAGCACATCGAAGTGGGGAGATAAACGGGCGGACATGTAGTTGGCGTTCAGGATCGCGATGCGCGTCGCTTCCGTGAGACCTGCGCCTCCCATCATCGCGATGTAGACCCAGCTGATGGGAAGGATGCTCGGGCTGCCGTAGGGTGCCGCCGACACCGGAGCCTCGCCGCTGACGGGATCGCCCGGCAGGAACGGGGAGAGGTGCTTCGCCGCGGCGATCGGGCCCATGCCTGGGCCCCCACCCCCGTGCGGGATGCAGAAGGTCTTGTGCAGGTTGAGGTGGCAGACGTCGGCGCCGATGGCGGCTGGTGACGTCAGTCCCACCTGGGCGTTCATGTTCGCGCCGTCGAGATAGACCTGCCCGCCGTGTTGGTGCACGAGCTCGCAGACTTCCTGAACACGCGTCTCGAATACGCCGTGGGTGGACGGGTAGGTGATCATCAACGCGGCCAGCTGATCCGCGTGCTCCTCGCAGCGGGCGCGCAGGTTCTCGACATCGATGTTGCCCGCGTCGTCGCAGGCGACAGCCACCACGCGGAAACCCGCGATGACGGCGCTGGCAGCGTTGGTACCGTGGGCAGAGACCGGGATCAGGCAGACGTCCCGCGCGTCGTCGCCGCGCGAGCCGTGGTAGCGCTTGATCGCCAGCAGACCCGCGTATTCGCCCTGGGATCCCGCGTTGGGCTGCAGCGAGACCGCCGGCAGCCCGGTGATCTCGGCGAGCCAGGTCTCGAGCTCCTGCAGCATCGCCGCAGAACCCGCGACCTGGTCCGACGGCGCATAGGGGTGCAGCCGCGAGAGCTCGGGCCAGGTGACCGGCAACATCTCGGTCGTGGCGTTGAGCTTCATCGTGCAGGAGCCCAGCGGGATCATCGATGTCGTGAGCGAGAGGTCCTTCGCCTCGAGCCGGTGCAGGTAGCGGAGCATCTCGTGTTCGCCGTGGTGGGCGTGGAACACGGGGTGCTCGAGGATCTCTCCCTCGCGCTCGTAGGGGCGCGGAATCGGCGTGCTGGCGTGCTCGAGATGGGGCTCGAGGCTCGGGTTGCCGTTCGGGTCGAAGGCGGCGAGCAGCGCTTCGACATCCTCGCGCGTCGTGGTCTCGTCGAGAGACACACCGACCGCGCCGTCGTCGAAGGCCCGCAGGTTGTAGCCGCGCTCGGCTGCGCCCGCGATGACATCCTTCGCGGAGATGCCCTCGGGACGGACCCGGAGCGTGTCGAAGAACGGCGCGTCGGCGAGTTCGTGGCCGCGGGCGCGCAGCGCATCGGCGAGCACGCACGTGAAGCCCCGGGTGCGGCGGGCGATGCGTCGCAGCCCGTCCGGGCCGTGGTAGACGGCATACATGCTCGCGAGAATTGCGAGCAGCACCTGGGCCGTGCAGATGTTGCTGGTCGCCTTGTCGCGACGGATGTGTTGCTCGCGCGTCTGGATCGCGAGCCGGTAGGCCAGCCGTCCCTCGGCGTCCTTCGAGACACCGACGAGGCGGCCCGGCAGGCGCCGCGCGTGGGCGGAGCGCGTGGCGAGGAAGCCCGCGTGGGGGCCCCCGAAACCCAGCGGCACTCCGAGACGCTGGCTCGAACCGATCGCGACATCGGCACCGAAGTCGCCAGGCGGCGTCAGGATGCTCAGGGCCAACAGGTCCGTGGCCATCACGACCAGGGCGTCGTGGGCGTGGAAGCGCTCGACGATGGGCCGGGGGTCGACGAGTCGCCCGTCGGTGGTGGGGTACTGCAGCAGGACCCCGCACAGGTTCATCGCCTCCGGATCGGCGTCCGCGACGTCGCCGACATGGAGCTCGAGGCCCATCGACTCTGCCCGCGTCCGCACCACCCCGATCGTCTGGGGGTGGCAATCCCGCGACACGAAGAAGCCGGGCTTCTTCTGGCGTCCCACCGCGAAACAGAGCGCCATCGCCTCGGCTGCGGAGGTGGCCTCGTCGAGCAGGGAGGCGTTCGCCAGGGGCAGGCCGGTCAGATCGGCCACCATCGTCTGGAAGTTCAGCAGGGCTTCGAGCCGCCCCTGGGAGATCTCCGCCTGGTAGGGGGTGTACTGGGTGTACCAGCCAGGATTCTCGAGCACGTTACGCTGGAGGATCGGCGGAACGATCGTGTCCGAGTACCCCATCCCGATGCAGCTGCGGAGCACCCGGTTTCGATGGGCATGGCCCCGCAGGCGCTCGAGGACGGCCGATTCTCCCAGCGGCTCCGGCAGCCCGGAGAGGGTCAGCGCGCTTCGGCTTCGGATGCCCTCGGGTATGGTCTGGTCCACCAACGCGTCGAGGGAATCGACTCCGATCTCACGCAACATGGCCTCGACGTCCGAGGGATTCGGGCCGAGGTGGCGTCGAGCGAAGTCGTCCGAGGGCGCCAGGATCGATTGCGCGTCACGGGGAGGCGACTTGGCCATGAAGGTCTTCTTTCGCTGCGGGCTCGGCGGAGGACGGGAGCCGCGGGTTCCGAATGGAGCAGGGCAGGAACGCGGTACGCGGGGCCGAACGACGTTTGCGCGACGCCTGGGGGAGGCCTCGAACGCGGGAGCACCGAAGGGATACCCGCTCGTTCGCAGTCTCGCCATCGCATTGGCGTGTGTTGGCGTTGCCCTGGGGGGCGACGCTGCCGTCGCAGCCGACGAGAAGCCCGAGCTGCGCATCGTGTGTCTCGGAGACTCGCTCACCGAGGGCTACGGACTCGCGCCCGAGCTGGCGTACCCGTACTTGCTGGAGGCGGCGCTTCGAGAACAGGGGCACCCGGCGCGCGTCGTCAACGCGGGTATCAGCGGTTCGACGTCGGCCAGCGCCGTGGGCCGCCTGCGCTGGCAGCTGCGGAGCGAGCCCGACATCGTGATCCTGGCGCTCGGCGGCAACGACGGACTTCGCGGCGTCGACGTGACGGCAACGCGCAAGCACCTCTCGGAAGCGATCCGCCTCGCGACCGATCGTGGCGTCCGGGTGCTCCTGGCCGGCATGAAGATGCCGCCGAACTATGGTCCCGAGTACACGCGCGACTTCGAGGCCTTGTTTCCCGACCTCGCGGAGAAACACAGCGTCCCGCTCATCCCATTCCTCCTCGAGGGAGTCGCAGCCGATCCGAAGCTGAACCTTCCGGATGGAATCCACCCGAACGCCCGCGGAACCGAGATCATGACCCAGAACGTGCTGTCCGCTCTGCTTCCCATGCTCGCCCAGGAGGCGGGCTCTTGATCCTGTCCGTCGATCGGGTTCGCAAGGAGTTCACATCGCCGGCCGGGACCATCGAGGTCCTGCGCGGCGTCGACCTGTCGGTGCAGGCGGGTGAGACGGTGGCGATCGTCGGTGAGTCGGGAAGCGGCAAGTCGACCCTGCTCTCCCTGCTTGCGGGGCTCGACGTACCGACGCAGGGTGAAGTACGCGTCGACGGGGAGAATCTCGCCGCGCTCGGCGAAGCCGACCTCGCGCGCTTTCGCGCCCGCAAACTTGGCATCGTGTTTCAGCAGTTCCACCTGATGAGTGGCCTTTCCGCCCTCGAGAACGTCAGCCTCCCGCTCGAGCTGCAGGGAGTCGCAGAGGCCACCCAGCGCGCGGGCGAAGTGCTCGAACAGGTGGGCCTCGGCCACCGCGCGGACCACCTGCCGTCCCGGCTCTCCGGCGGCGAGTGTCAGCGCGTGGCGATCGCGCGCGCTCTGGTGGTGGAGCCGAGCCTGCTGCTCGCCGACGAGCCGTCGGGCAGCCTCGATGCGAAGACCGGCGCCGCCATCGACCGCTTGCTCTTCGATCTGGTGGAACGCCGCGGCGCGACGCTCGTCCTGGTGACCCACAGCGATCGGCTCGCGGCGGCGTGCGATCGCTGCCTCCGCCTCGTCGACGGCAAGCTGGACGGCTAGCCATGCTGCTGCTCCGGCTCGCGTTGCGCGAGATTCGCAACCATCCGCGTTTCTCCCTCTTCTTCACGCTGAACCTCGCGCTCGGTTTCGCGGGCTTCGTGGCGCTCGACGCGTTCGAGAGTTCGGTATCGCGCGCCCTCGAAGCACGCTCCCAGGCGTTCCTGGGAGCCGATGTCGCGGTCAACGGATCGCGGCCCTTCTCCGATGCGGAAGTGGAAGAACTCGATGCCGCTGCCGGTGAAGGGGCGAGCATCGCCCGGGCCGTCGTGCTCTTCTCGATGGCCGGCAATGGCGAGCGCGCGCGACTCGTCGAGCTTCGGGCCATCGACACGGCATTCCCGCTGTACGGGGAGATCGCGCTCGACGACGGCAGCCTGGGGAGCGCGCCGGACGTCCGGGGCGCCTTCCGCGACGCACCGGGTGCCTGGATCGACCCGCCGTTGCTGGCCCAGCTCGGCCTCGCTCCTGGCGACGGTTTGCGCATCGGACAGGAGACGTTCCTCGTCCAGGCCGTGATCGGCCGGGACGGGGGAAGGGCGAGCAGCGGGTTCTCGATCGCGCCGCGCGTCTACATCGACCTCGGGTCCCTCGACGCCACCGGCCTCGTGGCGACCGGGAGTCGACTCGACTTCCAACGCCTCTATCGCCTGCCCCCGGGCCGCGACGCGTCCGCCGTGGCCCAGAGCATGCGCTTCGCCCTCGAAGACCCGCGTACCAACGCGCGCTCTCACGACGAAGCCACTCAGGACCTCGCACGGAGCTACGGAGCGGTCACGCGCTACCTCGGGCTCGTCGCCCTGGTAGCCATCTTTCTCGCAGGGCTGGGAGCGGCGCATCTCTTCCGGGCGCATCTCACGCGCCGCGTTCGGGACCTCGCGATCCTGGTGAGCCTGGGCGCGACGCGGGCCCGCGCGCAGGCGATCTTCCTGGCACAGCTGTGCCTGCTGGGAGGGTTCGCGGCCCTGTTGGCGTCGGCGCTCGGGGCGGCCCTGCTGCCGTTGCTCACGGCGATCGTGGCGGACGCGATGCCCATCGGTTTCGCGCCGAGCGTGGGTCTTCGCAGTGTGTTCGTCGTGACCGCGCTCGCCACGGTCGGCAGCAGCCTGGCCTGCTTGCCTCTGATCGCGCGCTTGCGTCGATTACGCGCCAGCGAGTTGTTCGCAGAACAGGCGACGCCCAGCCTGGCCGCCTCCCCCCGCGACGCCTGGTGGTGGCTGCCGGCCGCCGCTGCATTCTGGGCCCTGGCGTGTTGGCGCGCGCAGAGCCTGTTCGTGGGCACGGCGTTCAGCGGTGCGTTCGCGGCCTCGGCGATCACCTTCGGACTGCTGGGTCTGGTTGCGCTGACCCTGCTCGGCAATCTCCCGCCACGTCGGAACCTGTCCTGGCGGCTGGCCATCCGCGAACTGGCGCGCGGGCGGGTTCGCGCGATCTCGAGCTTCGTGTCGCTGGCGCTGTGCGCGTTGCTCGTGAGTGTCGTGCCCCAGATGCGCGCGGTCCTCGATCGGGACCTCGAGACGCCGCAGGGCACGCAGCTGCCCGGTCTCTTCCTCTTCGACATCCAGCCCGATCAGCGAGATGCCCTGCGCAGTCACGTGGCCGGGGAGGGGACCGAGCTCCAGCGCTTGTCCCCGATGATTCGTGCACGCCTCGATCGCATCAACGGCGAGTCGGTGCGGGCGGCTCCGGGCGAGGCGCGCCCACCGGGGTTGCGGGCGAACCGGGACGCCGAAACCGAGGCGCGTCGACTCCGAGCGCGTCGCTACAACCTGACCTATCGCGAAGCTCTCACCGACTCGGAGCGCATGGTCGAAGGACGACGGTTCTCGGGAGCATTCGATCTCACGGGTGACCGCCCGCCCGAGATGTCACTCGAGGCCGATTTCGCCGAGCGTCTCGGAGTTGGGTTGGGAGACACGCTGACCTTCGACGTGCAAGGCGTTTCGGTCGAAGGGGAGGTCGTCAATCTGCGCGAGGTTCGCTGGAACAGCCTGCAGCCGAATTTCTTCGTGCTCTTTCAGCCGGGTGTGCTCGAAGAGGCCCCTTCGGTGTTCCTCGCCTCGGTGCCGAAACTCGAGCCCGAGCGACTCGATGCCCTCCAGGCATCGATCCAGAACGCGTTTCCCAACGTATCGAGCATCGACGTCACCCGCGCCGTGGCGCGCATGCTGGGCCTGATCGACCAGCTGCAGTGGGCCCTGGCCGGCTCAGCCTGGCTGTCTCTGGCCGTCGGCTGGCTCCTTGTCACCTCGTTGGCGCGCGACGCAGCAAGGGCGCGGCGCTGGGAGACGAACCTGCTCAAGGTGTTGGGGGCCGAGCTTCCGGCGATCCGGCGCGCCCTCGACGTCGAGTTCGGTCTGCTCGGGTTCTGCGCCGGATTGATCGGCGCTGGACTCTCCGTGATCGTGGCCGGCGCCTTCAGTACCTGGGTAGTCGAGGTGCCCTGGGCTCCCGAGTGGCGATCTCTCCTTCTCCCCTGTGTCGGAATCCCACTGATCTGCATCTGGAGTGCAAGGGCGGCAGCCCGCGGGGTACTCCAGGAGCGGCCCCTGGCGCTCCTCCAGGCCGCAGAAGCCACCTAGGCGCCGGGGGAATCCTCGTCCCCGCAGCCGCTCCGCTGCGCCTTCCGCCTTTCTGAGGCGCCATGTGAACGCTTTTCGCGTTTCCGGCGTCCAAGAATCCGTGCGGACAGAGCCATTGGGAGGTGTTTCGAGGGTGTGGGATCGAGACGCTGAGACTTCTGCGGATGCATCGTGGGCCGAGACGACCCCGGGAGACTGGGAACGATCGGCCTCCAGAGCCCTTCCCGGTTGGGAAGAGGCGTCGAACCGTTCTCCTCGATCGACGCCGCGTGCGAAGGCACGGCGGGGTCGCGACGACGACGCGGGTCCGCTGGACGCCCGTCAGCTCTACATGAGCCAGATCCAGGACGTCCCGGTGCTGGGTCGCGAAGCCGTGGCCGAGCTCTGTGGTCGCATGCGCGAGCAGCAGGAGCGCTTCGAGAGCGCACTCTTCGCGATCCCCGGGACCGCACGCATGCTGGTCGAGCGCTGGGAATCGCGCCGTCAGCGCGGACTCGTGACCGCCGTCCTGTGTCGACACGCGCGCGACGGCAGCGGAAAGAACTGGGGTGAGCACGTCGACACCCATCTCGCACGGGCGCGGCGGCAGCTTTCGCGCAACCCGATCGCCTGGCCCCGCGTGGCTGCCACCTTGCGAGCGACGGAATTCGCGTTCGACCTGCTGATCGAAGTGCACGACGCACTGATCGAAGCCGCGTCGCCCGAAGCCACTGACCGCAGCGCCCGAGTGGAGCTCGGACTGGACACGGCCGCAGCCCGGCGCGAACTCGCATCGGCGGCACGCGCCCTCGACGAGTACCACCGTGTCGTCCAGGTGCTGGCGCACCACAACCTTCGGCTCGTCGCGAAGTGCGCGCACCGCTACAAGAACCTCGGTGTTGCGTTCATGGATCTGGTTCAGGAGGGCAACCTCGGCCTGATCCGCGCGATCGAGAAGTTCGAGCCCGAGCGCGGCTTCATGTTCTCGACCTATGCGGTCTGGTGGATCCAGCAGGCGATGATCCGCGCGATCCAAAATCAGCGTCGCACGGTCCGCGTGCCGTCCCACGTCTGCGAGCTCCAGCTGAAGTACCGTCGCATCGAAGCCGATCTCGAACGGCGGCTGGGACGGGAGCCCACGCAAGAGGAGATCGCACCGGAGCTCGGCATCGAGCCTTCGGCGGTCGATGATCTGGTCTCGACACTCGCGCCGATCCGGTCACTGCAGTCTCCGGCCCAGGGCCTCGAGGACGTCGACTTCGGCGATCTGATCCCCGACGAGTCCGTGGCGGATCCCATCGAGGGGCTCGCGGACGGCGAGCTGGGACAGGCGCTCTCGAAGCTCTTGTCGTCGCTCCCGAGCCGCGAGCGTCAGGTGATCGATTGGCGCTTCGGACTGTCGGAGTCGGGTGAGCCGTCCACGCTGGGCGAGATCGGAAAGCGACTGGGTCTGTCTCGCGAGCGTGTGCGGCAGATCGAGGCCAACGCGCTCGCGCGGCTTCGGGTGGGCGCACGCGAAGACCGGGACCTCGGGACCTTCGACGACGCCGCCTGAGTAGGGCGACGGCGAGACAGGGTCGCTGCTAGGGGGCCTCGGCGCGCGGGACGTGTACCGCGAGACGGCGCAGCTGGTGTTCGAAGTCGCGTCGCAAGCCCTCGGGCAGGGCCGCCGCGAACCGCGCCGCCGCCGACTCGTAGTACCAGCGCGTCTTCGCCGGTTCGGCGGTGAAGCGCTCGAGGGTTTCGGGGCCCTCGGATTCCAGGTCGACGACCAGGCCGCGGAGATTGTGCAGCTTGTCGCAGGCGGCGACCAGCTGGGTTCGCGGGGCCGCGCTGGCCAGGCGATCGAGGTAACGCGTCTTGCGTTCACCCCACGGGGCTTTGGCGCCGGGTCGGTCTCCTGGTAGGAGATCGCTGCAGGTCTCGACGATCTCGGCGACCTCGCCACCGAACTGGGTGCGAATGCTGGCGAGGTCGACGCTCGGGCAATCCTCCAGGGTGTCGTGGAGCAGCGCTGCGACCGCTTGCACGATGTCACCGCCTGCTTCGTAGACGAGCGCTGCTACGCCCAACAGATGACTCGCGTAGGGGATGCTGGAACCCTTGCGGGTCTGGTCTCCGTGGGCCGCGAGCGCGAAACGAAGTGCCTCGACCAACCGCGCTTGATCCGCTGCTGTCACGCTTTCTCCCACGCTGTGCCCCACCGCCGCCTGCCGAGGGATGTGATAGCTTTCCCGCGGGTCGCCGTCTTCCCCTTCGAAACGTCACACAAGCGCCGGGCCGGCCCGGATGGCGCTTTGTGGGGGGTATGAATTCTTGAGCCAACCGCTGATCGAGCTCTCGAACGATCGTGCCGTGAAGCAGGCCGCCGAGTTCAAGAACGCGGCCGCGGAGATTACGGCCGAGCGTCTCGCGGCAGCCTTCGAGACCGAGCGCGCCAACGCACCGAGTGTTCACGACGCGGGCCGCACCTATTTCGTCAAGCGCACCGGGAAGCCGGCAAATGAGCGGAAGAAGAACCGCGATGAGGAGCATCTCGGCGCGGCGCTCCTGCGCGTTCAGGGTGAGAAGGGCCTCGAGCTGCCCGACGACGAGGGGTTCTTGCATCTCCTCGACTACCAGGTGCGCGCGAAGACCGGTCCCGCGGATGACCCTGCGACCAAGGGGATCACGCGTTTCGATCTGTTGGCGATCGGACCCGACGATCGCCTCGCGGTGATTTGTCTGCGCTACGCAGCGCCGTCCGACACGCGATGCCGTGTGGGCGATACCCCGCTCCGACAGCTGCTCGAAGGCTTCGCGTATGCCGCGATCGCCCAGTCCAACCACGACGCGCTGGCGAAGGAAGTCGAGGAGCGATTCGGCCGCACGCTCAGCACGGAACCGCCGCATCTGATCATGTGCGCCACGCAGCGCTATTGGGAGTTGTGTCGGAAGCGCTCGACCCAGAAAGGCGCTGCCTGGATTCGCGAGCTCGAGCGCATCACCCAGGAGGCCCAGGAGTCGTTCGGCGTGACCGTGCGCTTCCTCGGGCTCCGTCTCAACTCGGACCCGGGCTGGGAATACGATGAGACCGGTCCGCTGCTGGACGGCATGCCTCGGCTCCTGCCTGCGTGGGAGCCTGGTGCCGGAAAGATCAAGCCGAAGCCGCGTCCGCGCGCGCGCGCTCGCACGGAACCGGTCGAGACCGTCGTCGAAGCCGACCTCTCACGGCCGGTGCGCACCTACAACTTCGGAGACAGCTACAGCGCTGGCGATCGCATCGATCACCCGAAGCTTGGCACCGGCGTCGTTCAGGGGATCGCGGGGCCGGGCAAGATCCGGGTCCGGTTCGACGAGGAGCGGCAGAGCGTTCTGATTCACGAACGCTCCGCGTGACCGGATCCGTCACAGCCAGGCCGTAGCCTCCGGGGTGAGTCGCCGCTCGCCCCCCAGGCGTCGGCCCCCCGCGCTCTCGCTGCCGTGGCCCCCCAAGGTCGAATCGATCGGTGAGACGCCCGGGCGGCGACTCGCGTCTCGACGCGGGCTTCCGTGAGGATGGCGCGCGTCAGCCGCCAGACGCCTCGAGGGTGGTCTCGCGACGGGTACCCGGCAGCACGCCGCGGTTCGTTCCCACGCGCACCGGGAGCTCGGGCCGGCGCGGCGAGTAGAGCACGAAGTCCGAGAGCCCATCCGCATCGAGGTCCCCGAAGCGGATACGACCGCTGGTGTCGAGGGTCTGGGTCGCGTGGCGCGCGCCGTAGCCATCGGTGTTGCTGCCGAGGTGGACCTCGAGCTGGTCTCCGTCCCCCGAGTTCAGCATGTCGAGCATGCCGTCCCCGTTGAAGTCCGCCGAGAGGGTCGGCACGAAGCCCTTCGACCGGAACGTCTCGAAATCCCACGCCACGCCGAGCTTGCGCGAGTGCCAGGGTTCGGTCTCGAAGAGTCCGGAATCCGCGCGTCGGTGCAGCGTGACGTTCGCATCGATGGCGCGCGTCACCAGCACTTCGACGATCTCCAGGACGCCCGTCGGGACGCGCACTTCCATCAGCTCTACGGCGCCGTCGCCGTCGATGTCGACGAGCATGTTGGCGTTCATGCCGCCGACCGTTCGGAAGACCTGGTCCGGCGCGTCCAGGTTCCACTGACCGCCCTGGTTCAAGTGGAAGCCGACCACCGTCGTGGCGTCGAACACGCTCCCGGACGAGGTCGACACGAGCAGGTCGACCAGGCCATCCCCGTTCAGGTCGGAGCCGTCTACGCGGACGAGGCCCGAGTTGCGGACGTGGTCCTCCGGCGTCACACGGCCCAAGGCGATGCTGCGACTCGGCTTCGCCGGAAAACGACCCTGCGCGTTCTGGAGGAAGACCTTCAGCTCATGGCGGTTGGCGCTGATGACGTCGCCACGGCCGTCTCCGTTCACGTCGCCGATCGAGAGCCGCGGGTGGTCCAGATAGATCTCGACCTCACTCTCGGACACGAGGGGTCCGGGACGCTGGGGCAGGTAGTAGTTGGCTCGGGCGCCGACCTCGAGCAGGCCGAGCACTTCGCCGCCGGGATCCAACACCGCGGTCCAGCTCATGCCCGGCGCCACCAGGCGCGGGCCGTCCCCGAGGCCTTCGCGCACCAGCATCATCCGGTCGAGGCCACGCTCGTCGACGACCACGGCAATGCTGGGTTCGATCCCGAGCGGAAGATCGCGGAAGGACGGACTGCGTCCCGGCATCGAGAAGAGGGTCAGGCGATCGCGCCGCAGCAGTACGAGTTCGGTAGCGGGCGAGTCATCCAGGTTGGCGAGGTCGTAGGCGGCCGCACCCGACGGCAATGGGCCCTTCCAATCGGGCTTGGCGGCGAAGCTCCCATCGTCTCCCTGGAAGAAGACATGGATCTCGCGGCGTTCGTTCGGCGGAAGTCCGCTGGTTACGACGCAGAGCAGATCCCCGCGCGAATCTCCATCGAGATCCGCGAGATCGGCTTGCACCACTCGGCCTTCGAGCCGGAGATCCTGCACGAAGAAAGGGTCGTCATCGGCAAGCGCCGCCGAGACGCCGAAGCAGAGCGCCACGCCCATTCCGGTGGCTCGGGCCACCTGGGCCCGCGCACGCGCGAACAGCTTTTTCACTCGCGTTCCCTCGGCCGCGACCGCGCCTCGCGCACCGGCGGGGCCGGTTTCGGCTGGGTGGAGGACGGAACCGGCCAGCGCTCCCCGACCGCGAGTGCCCGAACGCGGTCCGAATCGACGCCCGTCCGCGCGATCACGTTCGCCAGTTCGACGGGCGGGTGGTCGACGGGTTCGTCGGTGAGGTCGAAGGTGCCCCAGTGCATTCCGAGCATCGCGCGGGAGCCCAGGTCGAGATGTGCCTGCACGGCCTCCTCCGGGTCCATGTGCTGCCACTTCATGAACCAACGTGGTGCATACGCGCCGATCGGCAGCATCGCCACGTCGATCGGTCCGAAGCGCCGGCCAAACTCGGCGAAGCCGTGAAAGTAGCCCGTGTCGCCGCCGAAGAAGTAGCTCCGTTCACCGGAAGCCATCAACCAGGTGCACCAGAGCGATTCGTTGGTGCCCTGTTCGATCCGGCGCGACCAGTGCTGCGATGGAAGACAGGTGATGGTCCAGCGGCCGAAGCGCGCGCTCTCCCACCAGTCGAGTTCGATGACGTTGGGGCGCTCGCGCTCGCGAAACCAATCGGCCAGCCCAAGGGGGACGAACCAGCGCACGCTCGCGGGAAGACGCTCGACCGTGTCGACGTCGAGGTGGTCGTAGTGGTTGTGGGACAGCACGGCGAACGCG
The DNA here is from genome assembly GCA_039030075.1 of Myxococcota bacterium. Taxonomy (NCBI): domain Bacteria; kingdom Pseudomonadati; phylum Myxococcota; species Myxococcota bacterium. The sequence continues at coordinate 47,466 of JBCCEW010000030.1, forward strand.
TCGTCGGGCACGGCTTCGAGCGGGATCCCCGGCGGCGACTCGCGCCCAGGGATCAGTGCTCGCGGCCCCCAGTGGGGGTCCGTCAGGATCACGTCGTCCCCGTCGTGAATCGCGAACGTGGAATGGCCGACCCAGGTGATCGTGGGGTCGGCGGCGTGACCCGCGAGGTAGGCCCCGTCGTTCTCGACGATCGGAATCTCGAGGGGGCGGCTGGTGTCGAACTCGTTCGGGCTGAAGAGCCACTGCACGAGACGCCAGGTCGTCTTCGGATCCTCCGACCACGGAACGAAGAACCCGTCCTCCGGGTCGCCATGGGCGAGGTAGAGCGACTGCGCCTCGACCGGGGTGCCGATCGGCACACCCACCGGTTTCGAAGGCGCGGCGTGGGCCGCGAAGAGCCAACCGGCGGCGAAGGCGAGCCCCCAGGCTCCGATTCGCAAGGGCAACGGTCTCCTCCGGGGCGCGCCGTGGGGAGGGGGGCTGCCTGGCAAAGCAGACGAAGCCCCGGCGGGCATGGAGACTAACGCTGGGCGCCGAGATTGCCCGTCCGCGCTGGGGCGAGGAGCGGGATCCGTCACAGTTCCGCGTCCTTGAAGAACATGGCGGACTGGTCGCCCTGGTAGACCAGGTCGCCCTCCTGGAGGAAGTGGAACTCGTAGCGGAGCACCACGCGCTTCGGACCGATGCGCTTGCGGGTCTCCTGGCTCTCGAGGTGGAGCGGTGGCCCGAGTCGTGCCAGCCGCTTGAAGTCGGCGCGGTGGATCCGGTTCCCGAACCCCGACCATCCTTCGTCCCACTTGCAGCCGTGAAAGAACCAGGCGTGCAGGCAACCGAGGTTTCCCGTCAGAATGAGCATGTCTGCCGCGGACACATGGGCCGGATGGCCTCGATCGACCCGCTGAAAGCGCGCGATGGGAAGCTCCTGGGTCGTGTCGAGCCGGGCCTCGATGCGCCCCGCATCGGCGTCCAGGCGCGAGATCTCGTCGATCAAGAAGATCTCGTCCCGGTACAAGAACGTGTCGAGGAAGCGCCGCAGGTCGCCGGGCGTCCAGGGAGGGGGCAGGGCGGTCGGGGCGTTCACGACTTCCTTTCGAGCAGCGTCGCATGGGCGAGCGCGCACAGCGATTCGCCCGCTTCGAAGCGGATCTCCACGTGGGCGCTGCGGTCCCGCTTGTGGACGACGTGGCCTGCCATCTCGAACTCGGGACCCTGCACGGGCGCGAAGTAGTCGACACGAAGGTGCGTGGTGGCCAGCCATTGGCGCGGCTCGTCTGCCGCCCGGGACTGGTGGAAGACGAAGAGCGCGAAGAAGTCGACATAGGTCGGAGTGAACCCGCCGAAGAGCTCTCCTTTGGGATTGCGCACCGCCTCGACGAGCGCGCAGCGCACCCGGAGCCGACCGGGTTCGCGTTCGAGGACGACCCAGCGATCGGCGGCCAGGAAGTCCCCCACCGGGTGGCCGCGGCCGACCAGGCGCTCGGGGTCCTCGGTCGACCAGGCCTTCGCCCATTCTTCGAGCGGGACGTCCTTCAACACGGAGCCGCGATCCGCGTCGGATTCGGCGAGCGTAAGACGAGATCGGCCGAGAGCCACATAAGGCCCCTACGGTATCGACTCCGATGGCGTTGAGCCCAGCGTGTACACTTCGCACCGCAGCGTGCCAACGGGAGGGTCGCGGATGGCAAAGCGCACAGGCGGGGGGCGAGCAGCGTGGCTCGTGCTCGCTCTGTCCATGGCCCTGCCGAGTTGGGCGCAGGATGCCACCGTCGAGATCCGGACCCTCCCCGTCGCGGATGGCGTTCACATGCTGATCGGCCGCGGCGGCAACATCGGCGTGTCGACCGGGGCGGACGGGGTGCTGTTGGTCGACGATCAGTTCGCGCCGCTCACTCCGAAGATCCGGGCGGCGGTGGAAGCGCTCGGCGGAGGCGCTCCGCGTTTTCTGCTCAACACCCATTGGCACTTCGACCACACCGGCGGCAATCAGAACTTCGCAGGGATGGGCGCCACGATCCTCGCCCACGACAACGTCCGTGCGCGCATGAGTCAGCTCCAGCGGATCCGGGGCCGCGAGATCCCGGCTTCACCGCCGGACGCGTTGCCCGTCGTCACCTTCGGGCACGATGTGACGCTGCACTGGAATGGGGACGAGATTCACGCGCTGCACCTGTCCGCCGCCCACACCGACGGAGACGCCGTGGTGCACTTCCGACGCGCGAACGTGATCCACACGGGCGACCTCTTCTTTGCGGGCGGGTTCCCCTTCATCGACCTCGAGAGCGGCGGATCGATCGATGGCCTGATTGCCGGTCTCGAAGCTGTCCTCGCCCTGACCAACCCCAGGACATCGATCATTCCCGGGCACGGACCCCTCTCGAAAGCGGCCGATCTGAAGGAGTACGCAGCCATGCTCCAGGACGCGAAGAATCGCGTAGAGGCGGCCTACAACAAGATGCAGGACGTCGAAGCCGCAGTGGCGGCATCGCCTCTGGCCGAGCTCGCTCCACGCTGGGGGCAGGGCTTCGTCGACGCCGAGGCGTTCACGCGCACGGTCGCGACCGATCTCGCGAGACGGCGGTGAGCGCTTGACCATACGCGCCATCGTCTTCGATCTCTTCGACACCCTGGTCGATCTGCGCTGGGAACGGCTTCCCGTCGTCGAGCACGACGGCAAGCGCATCCCGGGCTCGTCCCAGGTGCTCTACGAGCGAGTGGCGCGAGAACAAGACCTGCCGATGGACGCGTTCATGGAGGCGATGCGCGCGAACGCCCAGGGGTTCGCGCGGTCCCACTATGCGCAGGACAAGGAAGTACCGACCCCACTCCGCTTCCGGGCACTTCTCCGGGAGCTCGAGATCGAGGCGGCCGGCCTGGCCGACGAACTGACCGAACTCCACATGGGGGTCTTGCAGAGCGCCGTCGAGAACCTCCCGCACCACCCGGCCGTGCTGGATCGGCTTGCAGAACACGTCTCCCTCGCGGTGTGCTCGAACTTCAGTCATTCGCCGACGGCACTGTCGGTGCTCGAAAACGCCGGCCTGCGGGACCGCTTTTCCCCGGGATCGATCATCGTGTCCGACGCTTTCGGCCTGCGAAAACCGCGAGCGGAGATCTTCGAAGCCGCGCTCGACCCACTCGGTGTTGCGCCCGAAGAAACTCTGCACGTCGGCGACAGTTTGCGCGCCGACGTCGGGGGAGCGAGCCCGCTGGGGATCCGAACGGTGTGGATCACGCGACGGATCTCCGATCACGACAAGGCACTCCGGGAACACGAGGGGCCCGAGCCCGACTTCGTGATCCAGGACCTCGACGAGCTTCCCACTCTGGTCCGGTCGCTCGCGGGCGCGTCCTAGGGAAACCCTGCGCCGGGGACCGCGACGCGCTTGGACACGATGCGCGCGGCACGATCCCGCTGACACGCCTCCGGGTCGATGGTCGGCGAGATGCAGACGAACAGGGTGCGACGGTCGTCACCGCCGAGTGCGCAGGCGATGGCCTGGTCTCCGGTGGGAATGCGCTCGCTGACTTCGCCGCCCTCGTGGACCCGCAGCACCTCGTGGCTCACCGGCGAAGCCACCCACACCGCACCCTCCGCATCGAGCCCGATGCCATCGGGAACCGCCCCTTCTAGGCTCGCCCACACGCGTCGGTCGGTGAGGGAGCCATCGTCCGCGATCGTGAAGGCGGTGAGCCGGGCGCCGAACGACTCTCCGACGATCAGGGTGTTCCCATCGGGAGTGATCACTGCACCGTTCGGAAACGCGAGTTCGTCGGCGACGACGCGACTCTCTCCGTCCGGCGTCACGAGGGTCAGGTGGGTCGTGCGGGGCTTCTCACCTTTGTGGAGATCGAACCCGAAGTTCCCGACGTAGGAGCGCCCGGCCGCGTCCGTCACCATGTCGTTGCAGGGTTGCGCGCCGAACGCCGACAAGTCCGCATGCACCGACAAGCGGTTCCCGTCCCAGCGCAGGATCTGGCGGGCCGTCATCGAAACGACGAGCAGGGTGCCGTCGGGGAGCCAGCCCAGCCCCGACGGCTCGTCATCGAGCGTGAGCACCACGGAACACGTGCCGGTCGCGTCGAGCCGGCGCACGCAATGGTCGTGCATGTCCGAGAACCAGAGTGCGCCGTCGTACCAGCGCGGCCCCTCGGCGAAAGTCAGGCCATCGACGCGCGCTTCGAGTGATTCGCTCATGGGATCACCATACGCCTCACGCCCGGCGGCGACGAGTGGTCCCGCGCGACTTCGCGGTTCGCGTTACCCTCCCCGCCGGACGACCGGCTCATCGGGGGGTTGCGAGAGTCCATGCAGGCCGGCTACCGGCTGCGCTCGGCGAAGGAAGAGGAGTTGGCGCTGCTGCCGGCTCTCGAGAAGCGGGCAGGCACCCGTTTCGAAGGGCAGGGGCTGTCGGCCGAAGTCCTGGCGTCGACGACGTCCGCGGACGACTTGCGTACGGGTTGGAAACGGGGGCTGCTTTGCGTCGCCGCGGACGCCCAGGACCACCCGGTCGGGTTCGCCCTCCTGACCGAAGAAGCGTGGGGCGCGCACCTCGAGGAGATCGACGTCGACCCCGAACACGGCGGGCGCGGGGTTGGCACCGCGCTGCTCGACGCCGCGTGCCAGATCGCGAAGCATCGCGGCTACGACCACCTCACGCTGACCACCTTCTCCGACATTCCCTGGAATGCACCGTTCTACGCGAGCCGAGGGTTCCGGGTGCTCGCGACGGGCGAGCGCACTGCCGCGCTCGATGCGCACATGGAAGAGGAGGCGGCGAGCGGTCTCGATCCCGGTCGCCGGGTCGCCATGCGGCGTCGGGTCGGCTGGCGCAAGGACGCGCTGGCCTGGTTCGCGGGGTTCTGGCTGCTGGCGATGGTGGGACTCAGCATGATGGCGAGCCGCCGCGCCCGTGCGCTGATCGAGGCGGTGGGTCTCCTGCCCGGGCGGGACAAGACGGCGCACTTCCTGTTGATGGGCGGCCTGGCGTTCGTGGCGGTGTTGGCGCTCACGGGTCGTCGCATCGGAAGCGTCCAGTTCACGCCCACCGGCGCGCTCACCCTCGTCGTCGGGGTGGTGATCGTGGAGGAGACGGTGCAGCAGTGGATCCCGCTGCGCAGCTTCTCGCTCGTCGATCTCGCCTACAGCCTGGCGGGCGTCGCCTGCTTCGGCGCGCTCGGAATCGCCTGGCAGGCGTTCCGCACGCGCTCACGCGACTTCGAGCCGGAGCGCTAGGCCTCAGCCGTCGCAGCGGTAGACGTCGAACGAGCGTCGCCCCCCAGCCGACGGGCCCTGGGGCACGATGGCGGTGGCACCCATCTCGGCCGCCTCGTTGCGCGCAAGCGCTTCGAGTTCGTCGTCCACGGTTTCGAGGCTGCGTGCGAAGATCCAGACGCGGTCGCTGGTCTTCGCGTGGGTCGCACCGAGCTGCGTGCATTCGGACACGTCCGCGGTCTGGGCCAACCGCACACCGCCGCCGCCGTCGGTCAAGGGCACCCAGGTGCACGCGGCCGTGCCGAGGAGCATGGTGATGGCGAGTCCGGTGGTGAGCTTCGAGAGCGGTACGCGCAACGTGTCTTCCCCCCTACAACGCGACGCAGGGTACCAGAGCCGCTTCGGACAGGAAGGGTGGTAGCCTTCGGGCATGCGATCGATCGTGCACACTTCGTGGCGACGCGGGCAGGTTCTCGTCCTGGCGGTCGCCGGTCTGCTGATGCTCGGAAACAGCTGTGCGAGCGCACCGGGCGAGCCGACCCCGCTTCCCGCATCGCTCACGGCCTGCGAAGACCCGCGTCCCGAAGCCTGCACCCACGACTACCGGCCGGCTTGCGGTCACCGGTGTGCGGCACCGCCGTGTACCGCAGCCCAGCGCAAGACCTATGGGAACGCATGCTCGGCCTGCAGTGATTCCGCCGTGATGGCGGTAGAACCGGGCCGATGTGAGGACGGCGCGGCGCCATCGGCGCCGCTGCTTCGCTAGCTCGCCTCGCCCCAGGCGCCCCAATGGTGCAATGCGTCGCGCGCGCGCTCCGCGAAGGCGACGAGTGGGGCCGCATCGATGCGCCGCGCCTGAACCGGTGCCTGGTCGAGGGCACCCCCCAGCGCATCCCAGTCATCGACGCAGACGCCCGTGCGACTGCGCGCCGCGAAGGCCCGCAGCTTCTCGTCGCGTGCCAACGCGATCCACGGGATGCCGAGGCTCGCCGCGATGATCGCGCCGTGCAGCCGCGTGGTGACGACGCGTCCCGCGCGGGCGTAGCGCCGACCTAGCAGGTCGCGCAGTCCCCACCAGCGCGTCTCGGTGTGGTCCGTCGACCAGGGACGCTGCTCGCGACTCACCAATCGCAACAGCTTGTGTTGCTCGTCGGCGCTCAGCAGCTCGGGGTGCACGGCCAGGAGCGTGCGATCCGAGGGGGCGCGCTGCACCGAATGTTGGACGAACGGCACCGTCGGACAGTCGCCGATTTCGGCATGACACCAGGCGTGGAACTCGGCGCTGCGTTCGTCGCGCACGTGCACCAGCGCGGCGCGTGTACCGACGCTCACCGCCGAGGGACAGCGAGGAGATGCGGCGCCAGCATCGGGCCAACAACCTCCGATGCCCCAAAGGATCAGCGGCAAGCGGCACGCGCGGTCGAGCTCCTGCCAGAAGGGTTCGAAGGCCGGGTGGAGGAGCCCGGCGCCTCCCACGATCACGGCGCGGTAGCGCCGGTGGATCCATTCCCAATCGATGGGCCGCTGATGGGCGTTCCAGACCTCGAGGGTCTGGCCGAGCAGGTGCTGCACTCCGAGCGCAGCCGTGAAGTTCCCGATGTTCGGAACGGCCGAATAGAACTGCAGCACGGCGGGGCCGCGCAGCGCGCCGGTGGGGCGCACCCGCGACACGTCCCGGAAGCGGGTGCGGCGATCGAAGGCCGAACCCCGCTCGAGCCGGGCGCTCGGCGCCAAGGGCCGTCCGAGCGCGGAGCGGAGGGCGAATCCCGTCATCGTGCTCGCTGCATCGGCCGCGGTGGCCCCTCACTTTCGCGCAAAAGTCCGCCCAGCCGCCCGCCGATACAGGGGGTGTCGTGAAGGGAGTCGTTCACACCGGAAGTCCCGCACCGATCTTCGTGGTCGGCTGCGGTCGCTCGGGCACCCACTGGCTCGCCGAGACCCTGGACGCCCACCCGGAGCTCCACAGCTGGGGTGAAAATCCATCGGTCTTCGGGGACGTGACCCAGCTCGCGCTCGACCCGCGTCGCGAGAACGATCTGCTCCCGCGGCTCCTGCGCCGCTACCGAGACGCGGTTCGGCGCTTTGCGCCGCTGCGACTGGTCGACAAATGCCACCCGAACCTCTGGCTCGTCGATCGGCTGCGCTTCGCCTTCCCCGACGCCCGCTTCGTGGCGATCCGCCGGGACCCCTACGCCACGGTTTCCAGCATGCTCGAGCACCCCGGCGTGCGGCGCTGGTGCGAGCAGTGGCAGCGCTACCCGCTCCCCAACCGGTTCCTCGGGGTGCGGCGCGAGACGGCCGCGACCTACGCGCGGGCTCCGATCGCGGAACGGCTTGCCCTGCGCTGGCGCGCTCACGCCGAGCGCATCGCCCACTGGGAGCACCAGGATCCCGCGCGCTTCTTCGCCATCGACTACGAGGCGCTGCACGAACCGGGAGTTGCGGTTCTCGCCGACCTCTCCCAATTTTTGGAGTTGGAATCCCCCCTGCGGCCGAGACCGGCCCGAAGGGAATCGCTGCACCAATGGCGCGCGAGGCTCGGGGATCAAGAACGCGACGCGATCGCACGCGTGGCGCACGGCGCGGCCGCCGCAGGTCAATGAGGCGGCGATCGTGAGAGCACTCCCGCTTCGCATGAGCCTGTCGATCGACCGGCTGCGCAATCGCCTGCGGCCCGGCGTCCACCAACGCTCCCATGTGACGGGTTGGCATCGCTACCCGGTGCTGTTCCGCGAAGTGCGCCGCGTCGCAGAGCAGGAACGCCTGGAGCGCCCGCACATCCTCTCGTTCGGATGCTCCTCGGGAGAAGAGTGCGCGTCACTCTCCGAGCAGTTCCCCGGAGCGCGCGTCGTCGGGACGGACATCAGCCCGCGGATGCGCGCGCGCGCCCAGCGCATCGCCGACGAGAACCCGGCCGTCGTAATCGTTCCGAGCCGCGACGACCTGGTCGCGGCGTTCGGTCCCTACGACATCGTCTTCGCGTTGTCGGTCCTGTGCCGGCATCAAGAGACGCGCCACGTCGACAACTGTGCGCGGGTCTATCCGTTCGAGCGCTTCGAGACAGCGGCAGCGCGACTGGCGAACTGGGTGGCGCCCGGGGGCCTGCTCGTGCTCTACAACACGACTTTCCGCTTCCAGGACACGCTCGCGTCGGAAGACTTCGTCGACGTCACGCCGCCTGCGATCGCGGCGAGCGGCACGATCGCGCAGTTCGATCGGGAGCACCGGCGACTCGATCAGCCCGACCGCGCGTGCATCTTCCGCAAGCGCGAGACCCACGGCTAGCGGATCCGCCCGCGTTCAAGAAGTACGGCGGAGGAGCTGCGCGCTCGCCCACAGCGAGGCGGCGTCGCGCCGGCCCGCGGGCCACGCCCAGACCAGGACCACTCCCGTCACGAGCGCAGCCGCCGCACCCGCCGCCGCGGTCGCCACGCTGGGCGGGAGAGGAACCGCTTGGCGCGCTACCGCCGCCGCGAGCGCCACCGCGAGCGCGAGCAACGCGGGCCGCAGCACGACCGATCGCAATCGCTCTGCTCCGACGGGCGTGTCGGCGATGGCCGCTCGCAGCTGGGGCCCCACCAGGGCCCACACGGCGATCGCGTAGCTCGCGGCGATGCCGCGGGGTCCAAAGGGCAAGCCAAGCACGATCGAAGCGATCACGAGGCTACCGCCGCGCACCGACCAGCCCAGAAGGCGGCTGCTTCGGCCGTACGCGAGGTGCAACCAGGAAGCGGTGCTCGCAATCGGCTGCCAGAAACCCGCCAGCGCCAACCAGCGCAACAGAGGAGCCGTCGCTTCCCAGCCGGGCCCGAGTGCGAGCGCCACGACGTCTTCCGCACACACCACCAGCAGGGCACAACCCGGCATGCAGAGGTAAGCGATGGCCTGGACGAAGCGCAGGTAGACCCGTTCGAAGCGCTCGGGGTCGTCGCGAAGACGCGCCAACGTCGGGATCGCGACCTGGGCGAGGGGCGCCACGAGCTGGGACAGCGGGAGCAGGAGCAGGGCGTAGGCGCGGCCGTAGAAGCCGAGGGAAGCGGCACCGAAGACGCGTCCGATCAGGACATCGTCGAGGTTGCGCGCCAGGAAGTTCACGAAGCTCGCGCCGGTCAGCTCCGCGCCGAAGCGGAGCGCGTTCACCGGCGCAATGTCGAAGGCCGGGCGGCTCGGTCGCCACGGGTTGGCGGCGAATGCGCCACACGCGGTGGTCGCGGCCGTCGTCACGTGGCCGGCGACGAGTGCCCAGAGGCCGAAACCGGCCAGGGCCGTTCCGATCGCTACCGCGAAACCCGCGAGCGCGGCACCCGTCTCGACGGCGCTGGCCCGACCGAAACGTCCGCCGCGTCGCAGGAGCGCGAGCGGTTGCACCGCGACCCCCTGCAGTGGGAAACCGAGGCTGAGCGCGGCGAGCGCATCTCCCAGCGCGGGCTCACCGAAGAAGCGCGCGAGCGTGGGACCGAGCGCGAGCAACGCGACGCCGAGCCCGAGGCCGGAGAGGGCGTTGATCCAGAACAGATGGGAGGCTTCGCGTTCGCACAGGGCGTCGCGTTCCAGCGTCTTCCATGCGAGGCCCGACTGGGCGAACAGCCCGAGCGCGCCCACGCAGACGAGAGCCATCGCGAAACGTCCGAACTCCGCGGGTTCGACCCAGCGCGCGAGTGCGATGACGCATCCGACCTGTGCCACGCCCCGCACACCCTGGGCAGCGAGCACCCAGGCACTGCCGCGCGAGGCGGTGGAAGCCAACTCGGTGGCGCGAGGGGTCGGCAGCAGCGTGCTGGCCGGCGGCTCGGATCGCGGCGCCATGATTCTCCGCCGGGGGGCAGGAACTCCGGTGACGTCTGGGGGAAAGACGGCATTGTTCCGATCGACGCCGAGGGACCCGAGGTTGAGCGGGCCCGGCCGACTCGTTTTCCCCGCGGGGCACATTGACGCCGGACCGCGGAGAGAGCGGCCCGGGTCGGGCCTCGGCGCTAGCCTTCCTGCCCCTGGAGGATCGCCCCCCGTGTCCATCGACTATCTCGCTTTCGACTGCGACAACCACTACTACGAGGCGCAGGACGCCTTTACACGCCACGTCCCGGCCCAGATGCAGCCCCGCTGTGTGCAATGGGCCGACATCAACGGTCGCAAGCACCACATCGTGGGCGGTCAGCTGGCCCGCGCCGTCGTGAACCCGACCTGGGATCCGATCGCGAAGCCCGGCGCGATGTACGAGTACTTCCGCGGCAATCCGCATGGCCGCAACCCGCTGGAAATGCTGCGCGACCGCGAGCCGCTGCCGGCCGAGTACATGGACCGCGACGCCCGCGTCTCGGTGATCGAACGCCAGGGCCTCGAGGGGGTCTGGCTGTTCCCGACCCTGGGCGTTCTCTACGAAGAGCTCCTGAAGCACGACATCGAGGCCGTGAAGGCCCTGGTCCTGGGCTTCAATCGTTGGATCGAGGACGACTGGGGCTGCAACTACAAGGGCAAGATCTTCACCGCGCCCTATGTGACGCTCGCTGATGTCGACTTCGCCTGCAGCGAACTCGACTGGGCCCTCGCCCAGGGGGCACGCGTCGTGGTGATGCGGCCCGCTCCGGCCTGGACCTCCGATGGGCCCCGATCGCCCGCCGACGAGATGTTCGACCCCTTCTGGGCCCGCGCGGCCGAGGCCGGCATCACCGTCGTCGTGCATGCCGGCGACTCGGGCTACTCGACCCACGGATACACGCGAGACGGCTTCGCTTCCGGCTTCAGTGGCAACAACTACAAGCCCTCGGTGAAGTCCTTCCTGATCGAACGCGCCGCCTACGATTTCCTGATCACGCTCTGCTACGAGAAGCTCTTCGAGCGCTTCCCGAACCTCCGCATCGCATCGGTCGAGAACGGTTCCGAGTTCCTGCCCGACCTGTTCCGGAAGCTCGAGCAGTCGAAGAATCGCATGCCCGGCTACTACGCCGAGGATCCCGCCGAGCTCTTCAAGCGCAACGTGTGGATCAACCCGTTCTGGGAAGACGACGTGAACGAGGTCGTCGAGATGATGGGCGCCAATCGGGTGATCTTCGGATCGGACTGGCCCCACATCGAGGGAATGCCCCAGCCGCTCGACTACCTGCTGGACGTCGAGCACTTCGACGCCGGGATCCAGCAGAAGATCCTGCGCGACAACACACTTGAGTTGAACACGCTGCGTCCCGCTTGACGGGGCCAGCCCACGACGTGCATTGCGTTCGCAGTGGCTCGCTCTCGCGGGTCTCGGGACGCCACAACGAGAGGGAGAGCACGAATGAAGCGAACGATTACGGTTCTCGCGTCCTTGGCGCTGGCGGCACTGCTGTTGCCCGCGCTCGGCTGTGGTTCGGGGGACAGCACCCCCGCGCCGGAAGCTCCGTCGAGCCCGGCGCCCCAGGCGTCGACGCCTGCTCCGCCGGAGCCGCCGCCGGCCATGCCCGAAAAAGAAGAGATGGAAGAGATGGCTGGCGAGATGACGCCGCTCGAGGAGTGCCACAAGCTCGCCGACGCGGAGCAGTGGCTCGACGCCGTCGGTCCGTGCAAGGCCGCCGCGGAAGATCACCCGGACGATCTGAAGATCAAGCATGCGCTTCAGCAGGCCGCCGCTGCTGCGACTTCACTCGTCGAGGGGAGCTAGCCCGTGGGCCTCATCGATTTCGTGAAGAGCGCGGGAGAGAACCTCCTCCAGCGCGTTTCCGGTGGACCCGAAGTCAACGCCGACGGCATCGTCCAGGCGATCCAGTCCCACGGCCTCCAGGTGCAGAACCTGCAGGTAGGCGTCCAGGAAGACGTGGCCACCGTCGCGGGCACCACGGAGACCCAGACCGACAAGGAAAAGGTCGTGCTCGTCGTGGGCAACACCCAGGGCGTGGCCAGGGTGAACGACGAACTCCAGGTCGAGCCGCCGAAGCCCGAGACGCCGCCGCAGCCGCCGTCGACCTACTACGAAGTCGTGTCGGGCGACTCGTTGTCGAAGATCGCGAAGGCGCACTACGGGGATGCGATGAAGTACCCGGTGATCTTCGAAGCCAACAAGCCGATGCTGACCGATCCCGACAAGATCTACCCGGGTCAGGTGCTGCGGATCCCGCCGCTCTAGGCCCCGAGCGAGAAGAGAAGAACATGGCGAATAGCAAGATCGAAGAAATCGAAGGCATCGGACCGGCCTACGCCGAGAAGCTCGCCGCCGCGGGCATCAAGGACACGGACGGGCTGCTCGAGAAGTGCTGCGACAAGAAGGGCCGCAAGGCCACCGCGGAGACCACCGGCGTGTCCGAGTCGCAGCTCTTGAAGTGGGCGAACATGGCCGACCTGTTCCGCATCAAGGGTGTCGGGTCGGAGTACGCCGAACTCCTCGAGTGCTCGGGCGTCGATACGGTCAAGGAGTTGGCGACGCGCAACGCCGCCAACCTGGCCGCGAAGATGGCCGAAGTGAACGAGGAGAAGAACCTCACCCGTCGCGTCCCCAACGAGGCTGCGGCGACGGACTGGGTGGAGCAGGCAAAAGGCCTGCCCGCGAAGATCACCCACTAGACCGTTCCAAGACCGAGACCGCGGGCCCCGAGGAGTGAATGCTCCCCGGGGCCCGCGCCGTCTGGGGCGATGCCCAACGCTGCGCACAGGATTCTCGCCGACCCACGGTAGAATCCGCGGCCCACGCGAAGAGGAGTGCGACCGTGTCGCTACCCGATTTCGAGAAACTCGGAGCCTTCTACCTCGGCCGCGTCTACGACGGCGCGAACAACCGGGTCTCCGAGCAGACGCTCCTCTATGACGCCAAGGACCTCACCACTCACGCCGTCTGCGTGGGCATGACGGGTTCGGGGAAGACGGGTCTGTGCCTCTCCCTGCTCGAGGAGGCCGCCCTCGACGGCATCCCGGCGATCGCGATCGATCCGAAGGGCGATATCGCGAATCTTCTGCTCACCTTCCCGAAGCTCGCGCCGGCCGACTTCCGGCCCTGGGTCGATCCCGGCGAGGCGACTCGCAAGGGCATGAACCCGGACGAGTACGCCGACGCCACGGCGAAGAAGTGGCGCGAAGGCCTGGCCTCCTGGGGTCAGGACGGCAAGCGGATCGAACGCCTGCGCGCCGCCGCCGACTTCGCGATCTACACGCCCGGCTCGAGCGCCGGGCTGCCGCTCTCGGTGCTGCGCTCCTTCGACGCGCCGCCGCCCGCCCTGCGCGAAGACAGCGACGCGCTCCGCGAGCGCATCCGCGCCGCGGTCTCGGGCCTGCTCGCGCTGCTCGGCATCGAGGCCGACCCGATCCGCAGCCGCGAGCACATCCTGCTCTCGAACATCCTCGATCGAGCCTGGCGCGAGGGGCGGAACCTCGACCTCGCGGCGCTGATCGGCGAGATCCAGAAGCCTCCCTTCGACCGCGTCGGCGTGCTCGACCTCGAGAGCTTCTACCCGCCCGGGGATCGCTTCGAACTCGCGATGACCCTCAACAACCTGCTCGCTTCGCCCGACTTCGCGAGCTGGATGGAGGGCGAGCCCCTCGACGTGAAGCGCCTGCTCCACGGACCCGACGGCAAGCCGCGCGTCAGCATCCTCTCGATTGCCCACCTCTCGGATCCCGAGCGCATGTTCTTCGTGACCCTGTTGCTCAACGAAGTGGTGGCGTGGATGCGAACCCAGGCGGGCACCTCGAGCCTGCGCGCTCTTCTCTACATGGACGAGGTGTTCGGTTACTTCCCCCCGACGGCGAACCCGCCCTCGAAGATTCCGATGCTGACCCTGCTGAAGCAGGCGCGGGCGTACGGGCTGGGTTGCGTGCTCGCCACCCAGAACCCGGTCGACCTCGACTACAAGGGCCTGTCGAATACGGGCACCTGGTTCCTGGGGCGCCTGCAGACCGAGCGCGACAAGGCGCGCGTGCTCGATGGGCTCGAAGGCGCAGCGGCGACGACCGGCGCTGGCTTCGATCGCGCGCGGACCGAGGCGACGCTCTCGGGGCTCTCGAGCCGCGTCTTTCTGATGAACAATGTTCACGACGACGGCCCCGTTCTCTTTCACACGCGCTGGGCGATGTCGTACCTGCGCGGGCCGCTCACCCGCGCTCAGATCAAGGAGCTGCAGGAAACGTCGCCGCCGGCCGCCGCGCAGGATGCCGAGCTTGCGACGCCCACCGCTCCGGCCCCCGATAAGCCCCGCGCCCAGGCGGAGAACGCCCGGCCCGTGGTGCCGCCGGACGTGCCCCAGGGCTTCCTCGACGTGATGAAACCGATGCCCGCTGGCGCTTCGCTGCTCTACCGGCCGGCGGTGCTCTCGAGCGCCCAGCTGCACTTCGCGAATGCCAGTCGCGGGATCGACGTCTGGGGGCAGAAGACGCTGCTCGCTCTCCTCGACGGTGCGAGTGCGCCCGCCGACCCGTGGACGAAGGCCACGACGGTCGACGGTGCCGCACCCACCCTCTCGCCGGAAGGCGAAGAGGAGGCGAGTTTCGCCGCACTGCCGAAGGGCGCAGCGCAGAAGAAGCGCTTCGGCAGCTGGGAGAAGCGCCTCAAGTCGGCCGTGTATCGCGACCACACCCTGCCGCTCTGGTACTGCAAGCCGATGAGGGCCTGGTCGGAACCGCCGGAGAGCGAGGGTGAGTTTCGCACGCGGCTCGTTGAACTCTCTCGCGAGAAGCGCGACCTCGCGGTGGAGAAGCTGCGCAAGCGCTACCAGCCGAAGCTCGCGCGTCTCGAAGACCGCCGTCGCCGGGCCGAAGAGAAGATCGGACGCGAAGAAGCCCAGGTGGAAGCGCAGAAGCAGAGCACCTGGATCTCGGCGGGTACGGCGGTGATCGGTGCGCTCTTCGGACGCAAGGCGCTGAGCACCGGAACCGCGAGCCGCGTCGGGACGACCCTGCGCCGAGGGACGCGGATCGCGAAGGAGAAGGAAGACGTCGAGCGCGCGATGGCCGATCTGGAGGCAATCGAGGAGAAGCTGCGCGCGCTCGAAGCCGAGTTCGAGGACGAGATCACCGAACTCGAAGCGACACCCGACGCCACCTCCTTCGACGTCGACGCGCGCCCGCTGCGCCCGCGCAAGGGCGACCTGGCCGTCGAGCCGATCCGGCTGGTCTGGACGCCCTGGGCATTGGGCTCCGACGGCGTGGCCCAGCCGCTCTTCGAGCTCTGAGCGTCGGCGGCTAGTTCGCCGACGGTTTTTGCGCCTCGACGATCACACTGTCGCGCGTGCGCTCTGCCGTCTCGACGGCGTCGATGTCGGCGATTCCGGAGACGAAGGGCAGGGCGGCTTCTCCCTGGAGCCCGGCCTCCGCGAACGCGTCGATCAGGCAGGCGGTGTCGTACATGCAGCGGTGGGGAAAGCGGAAGTAGGGCGCGAGCAACGCTTTCCACCACGGATCCGATGCACGCGAGGTCTGTACGTCGAGCTGGTCGAGGAGTTCGACCGCACGCAGCTCGCCCTTCTCGAGTCGCCCGAGAAACACGGCGAGATCGGGAACGACGATCCGGAGCACGCCACCGGGCGCGAGCACCCGTGCGCACTCGTTCAGAAAGCGACGCCCCTGTTCGCGGTCGAGGTGCTCGAGGGTGTGGCTGCTGTAGATGCACTGGGCCGATCCGTCGCGCCAGGGGAACGGCTTGCGCAGGTCATGGATCGTGAGATCCGAAGGCCAATCGAGGTCCACCCAACCCAGGTGACGCTGGAGCCAACGCCAGGGCGCCAGGCGCGCCAAGCGAGCGCCGATGGCGCCGTCGACGTTCGTCCAGCCTGCGGGTGCGCGGGTTCCGCAACCGAGGTGGAGCTTCGCGCCGGTGGGTGCTCGAGACATCCCCTCGCGCATCGGCGGAACCGCCAAATCCCTTGAGTCGACGGGCTTCTCGGGGCGGACCTGCGCCTAGTCGGAGCCGGACGCCGAGGGATGCTGGGCCAGGTAGCGAGGCCAGGCGCTCCGTACGCGGCGCATCAGGCTCGGGTAGACGATGCCGTGTCGAAAGGGCCCGATCGCCGCCATGTACGCCCGGCCCAAGAAGCCGCGAGGTTTCGCGTACACGGCCATCAGTGGCGCCCAGCGTCCGTCCGTGCCCTGCGTCGACTCGAGTGGATCCCTGCCGAGATGCAGCAGTGCATGCACGGTGGCGTTCGAGAGCTCGAGCAGGATTTCGTCCGGGTCTTCATAGACGGGCTCGAAGGCTTCGACGGCCGGACCCGCCATCTCGAGAGGCGCGAACTCCTGGCGGTCTTGTGCAGGGATCCGCTCGCACACTGAGGTCTCTTCGCAACCCGGGATCGGGTGACGGACCGCCTCGTCGTCCCAGCCGAAGCGTTCGCCCAACCAGGCCCGCAACTGGAAGAGCCGTGCCGCGGCCCCTTTGCCGTCACCGCTCTGTTGCAACGCGTGCCGCAAGAAGTCCACGAAGGACGCGAAGGGCACCTCCGGCTCGATCTCGACGGGGAAACGCCAGACGTCGAGGAGGTCGAAGTCGGGGGCGAGGGCGCGAACGCGCCAGTCGCGTCGCAGGTGATCTTCGTTCTGGCAACGCATGGGAAGTTCCTCCGAGCTACAGGCTCCAGGAGATGCGCAAGACGAAGCCCGTGGTCACCAGCAAGGCGCCGAGCCCCGCCGCATGACCCGCGGACAGTCGCAGTCCGCGCGCGGTGTCCCACGCGGCGGGACCGGCAAGGGCGGCGGCGAGGAGCATGGGCATCATCGGCATCCAGCTCCGGCCGATCTCGCCCCGCACCAGCCCTGACACGTCGAGGAGCAGCAAGAGCCCGAGGGCGGCGCAAGCGCTGCGGGCGCCGCGCGCATCCGCGCCCCACACCCCCTGCGAGCGCAGCTGCGCCGCGCTCGCGCGGAGCCGCTGGCCCCACGCCCACACGACGGGCACCGTCAGGAACACCGACAGGTCCCAGAGGTTGAAAACGGTCCAGAGGGGGTAGCTGCGCTTCGAGGTGTAGACGCCGAAGTGGGTGGCCATCGAGGCTTCGAAAGAAGCGACCGGGTCGTGCCCCAGCGACACCGGAACGCTCTGGAACAGGAGCGCCGCGACGACGCTCGCCGCGATCGCACCGGCGACGCGCGGCAGCGCGCTCTTCTCGTCGCAGGCCACGGCTGCGGCCCAGAGGCCTCCCAGCGCGATGTAGATGGCACTGCCGTAGGACAGGAAGATCGCGGCTCCCGCCGCGAGCCCGGCGAACCCCGCGACACCGAAGCGTTTCGCTGCGAGATCGCACCGGGCCGCGGTGAGGAAGCCCGCCACGGCGACGGCACAGCTCGCGGTGACGAGCTGGTCGAGTTGAGGCACGAACAGGCTAGGCGCCGGGAGCAGCGTCCAGAGCACCCCGATCGCGACGGCGACACCGCGGTCGGCGCCGAGCTGTCGCGCGAGGAGCGCCACCGGGAACGCGGTGGCCGCTGCGACCAGGGCCAGCAGTCCGGGGGCGAGCAGCGCAGCCGCCGGGATGGCGGCGCCCTCGCGCAGGAGCGCGGGAGGGATGGCGTTGCGCCCTTCTCCATAGAGCGCGACCAGGGCTTCGGCGACGCCTGGGAAGGCCTGACAGAAACCGAGGACCGCGCGGAAGAAGAGCACGGCGCCCGGCGGGTGGGTGGGCACGTGCTCCATGTGCCCGACGAGCGTCGGCAGGATTTCGGCGTGTTGCCGCAGAAACACGAGAGGATCGGCAGCGAGCCCCGAGGCGGCGACGCCGAAGTACCCGGTGTACCAGGGGCTCGTGGTGCGCACGGCGAGCGAGACCGGTAGCGACGCGGCGTCCGCCATCTGTACGAGTCCCAGCTGGTAGAGCCATCCGAGGAGCGTTGCGACGGCGAGGGCACCCAGGGCTCGTGTTCGCGACAGCGCTCGCGTGGAAACGCCGGCGAGCAGGGCCACCAGGGCCGCTCCCGCCATGAGTGCCAGCCCGCTCAGAGGTCCCATCGGTTCGGAGCGAAAGCCCCAGCGCCACTCGGGCGGGTAGGGCGCGGGGCCGCGCAGCAGGGGGGAAAGGTCGAGCGCGATAGCGCCGAGCAGCAGGGCGCTGAGTGCTGCCGGAATGGCCAGCGGCGCGGAAAGCCAACTCCGGGGACCCATCGCCGGAGGAGTGTCCTCGATCGGCAGAGGCGGGGCCAGCGCGTGGCCCCGCCTCGAGCCGAGAGGTGGGTCGCTAAGACGCTTCGAAGCCGTCCAGCTGGTGGTAGCGGTCGATGTGGTGATCGGCGTCGCCGAACAGCCCCTGCAGGACGCGCACCCTCTTGAAGAACAGGCCTTCGTCCTGCTCGTCGGTCACGCCGATGCCGCCGAAGAGCTGGATGGCGTTCTCCTGCACGTACCAGCCGCCCTTCGTGAGCTGCACCTTGGCCGCGGAGATATCGGCCTTGCGCTCGATCGCGTTGTCGTTGTCGGCCTGGATCGCCGCCGCCAGCATCGTGCCGCGACACAGCTCCGTTTCGGCGAACATGTCGGCGGCGCGGTGCTGCAGCGCCTGGAAGCTGCCGATCGGTACGTCGAACTGCTTGCGCTCCTTCAGGTACGCAACCGTGCGGTCGAAGAGCTCCTGGATCGCACCCTGGCCCTCGGCACAGGCCGCTGCGGCGCCGCGGTCGACCACCCACTCGACGTGGGAGAGCGCATCGCCCTCGGTCCCGAGCAGCCGATCGGCCCCGACCTCGAGCGAATCGAACTCGAGGAGCCCGGTGCGCTGGCCGTCCATGCCGTTCACTGCCGTTCGCGACAGGCCCGCTGCGTTGCCGTCGACGATGAAGAGCGACAGGCCGGCATCGTCGTTCTGGCCGCCCGACGTGCGGGCCAGCACCACGATCTGGTCGGCCGCGTGGCCGTTCAGCACCCACAGCTTCTGGCCGCGCAGCACATAGCCGCCGTCGGTCTTGTCGGCGGTGGTGAGGCAGTCGGACAGGTCGTAGCGGCTCTGGCGCTCCGCGTAGGCGAAGGCCAGGCTGGTGCGCCCCTCGATCATCGGCGCGAGGAACTGGTTGCGCTGCTCGTCGGTGCCGAGGCGGCTGATCAGCCCACCCGCGAGCACAACCGAGGCGATCACCGGCTCGGGCACCAGGCCCCGGCCCAGCTGCTCGAGGATCAAGGCGAGATCGACGAAGCGGCCACCGAAGCCGCCCTGCTCCTCGGGGAAGGGCACGGACAGCCAGCCCATCTCGCCCATCCGCTCCCACATCTCCGGATCCCAGCCGCGCTCGATCTCGCGCAGCTTGCGGAAACGCTCGGTATTCGAGTCGTTCTTCACGAACTGGGCGACCGTGTCGACCAGCATCTGTTGTTCTTCGGTCAGATCGAAATTCATGGCATGTCTCCAAGCCCGAAGCTCCGCAACCGCAAGCCGATCACTCGCTCAAGAGTGATTCGACGCGCAGCGAGCCGAAGGCGAGCGAAGTCGGGTTAGCTGGGCAGACCCAGGATGTGCTTCGAGATGATGTTCTTCTGGATCTCGTTGGATCCGCCGTAGATCGTGGCTGCCCGCAGGTAGTTGAACTGCGAAGCCACCCAGCGCTCGTGCTCGGGCAGCGCCTCTTCCGGCGAATCGAACCAGCCCAGAGCGCCGTGCCCCATCGCGTCCATCGCGAGCTCGG
>JBCCEW010000031.1 GCA_039030075.1 Myxococcota bacterium
AGCGGGTACGTCGCACTGACCATCCACACGATTCGCGGGAACGTTCTTCAGGCGTTCTCCACCGTACTGCAACCCATCGCCGTACCGGTGGCGGCTCGTCTCGACCCCCGTCGGATGGCGACCAACCGTGTAGACTTCCTCTGGTCGCTCGAGGCTGCGTACACGATCGGCGTCGGGGGGGCGATCGCGCTGCTCATCGTCGTCTTGCCACGCCTGATCGAGGTTTGGATTGGCAGCGAATTCCAGCAGATCGTGTTTCCCGCGCAGCTCTTGCTCGGTGGCTGTGCCGTCGATTTGGCGTTTGCGCTGCGCCGAGCTCTCCTCACCGGCCAGGGCCTCCTGGGTTTCGCGACTCGCCGGCTGTTGTCCCTGGTCGTCGTGTACGTGTTGTTGATGACCGTGGTGCTCGGCCACGGCAGCTGGTGGTGGGTGGTGATCGGCGCGGCCGCTTTCTCGATGCTCGTGAGCATCTTCGCGATCGCGCGCGTGTTTGCCGACGTGACCGCCGTCGACGGTGCTCGCCGGGTATGGCGTCCGGTCGGTTTCAATCTGGCCATCGCGAGCCTCGCAATCTTCCTAAGTCGGTTCGCGAACCTCGGCTGGCTCGAGCTGGCCGGGGCGGCGACGGTCGTGGTTGCGGGTGTTCTCGCGCTGGGACACGTGTTGCTCACGCCGCTGGACCGTGCGTTGCGCACCGTCACCACGCTGTTGCACTCCTCGGATCGCAGCATGTTCGAGGAGTCGTGAGACGCGTCCCGTGCCATCAGTCACCGTTCGACCCTGCGCTGTCGCGCAGGGTCTCGCAGAGCGTATCGACGTGTCGCGCCCAGTTGAGTTCGGCTGCACGCCGATGCCCGATCGCGCGCCTGTCCTCTGCGCCTGGTGCGTCGGAGAGCAGCTCCTCGATGACCGCGGCGAGTGCGCGGGGATCGCGGGTTGGGAAGTATCGGCCCGCCTGACCGGCGAGTTCGCGAAACGCCGGAATGTCGGAGGCGATGATGGGCGTCCCCGCCAGCATCGCTTCCACGATCGGGTGTCCGTAGGTCTCGATCTCCGACGGAAAGAGCAGCGCTGTCGCGCCGAGGTAGTACCGCTGAATCTCGGAGTATGGGACCGGGCCGACGAAGCGAACCCGATCCTCGACCCCTTCCGTGGCCGCCAGACGTCGAAGCTCCTCCAGATAGCCGGGATCGCCCTGGTCGGGACCGACGAGCCATAGCTCGAGGTTCGAGCTTCGTACGTGCTGCAGGCTTTGGATCGCAACTCCCAGGTTCTTGTGGCGTTCGATGGCCGCCGGCGTGAAGAGGAAGGGTCGCTCCGTATCAATCGGACCGGCCGTGGTGTCGAAGCTCTCTTGTGCGATTCCGTATGGGTTCACGACGACGCGCGATTCCGGGATCGCGACGCTCCGACGAATCAAGTCCGCCGCCGCTCGCGTGGGAAACAAAACCTTGGAGACGCGCCGGAGTCCGACGCGGGTGAGTAGATTGAGAGTCCGTAGGCGTAGATCGTCGTAGAAGCGGTGATCGTAGATGTTCAGGTTGCGCAAGATGACGACTGTTGGCGTGCCCGCCAAAGCAGGAGTCATATCGGCCACACAGAAGAGGACGTCGTACCTCATTGCCAGGATCGGTACCACGATCTGCTCGAAGAGCACGCGAAGCAGCAGGCGCAGGGCGGCCGGCTTCGGAGGAAGCCGCACGAAACGAACGCGGATGCCTGCGCACTCATCATCGGTCAGCTGCCCCTCCGCGACGAGGAAGGTGACGTCGCAGCCGCGTTGATCGCCGCTGAGCTCCCGAAGCACGTTCAGGATGTAGCTGCGCCCCCCGCCGTGCGTGAGAGACAGCGCGTTCACAAGGACGCGGGTTGTTTTGCGTGAGTCGATCTCCGCGTGGACCGGGGTGCTCATTCTTCCTCGTTCGGAGACCGTCGCGGCGATCTCGGTCGCAACACTTGACCTCGGGATTCGGTAGGGCTCTCGAATGGTTGGCGGATCAGCTGCACAGCGTCGTTGGCTCGGTCGAGGGCTGCGCTTCGGTGGCCGGCGGGGTCGGGCGATACGCTACGATACTCGAGCTGAAAAGGTAGGAAGGAGGCTCCGGCAAATGTTGCAATCGCGGAAGATTGTCCTGCTCGAAGCAAACGAGATTCCGTTTCGGATCTTCGACCGCTACGTAGCAAACCACGACGCATCCGCCCTGGCGCGACACCTTCCCGCGTGCCGCCAGTACATGACTTTCGCGATCGACTCCGGCCACCTTTCGCCCTGGGTAACCTGGCCGACGCTTCATCGCGGGGTCAGCAACGACGAACACAAGATCCGCGCTTTCGGCGAGGATCTGACAGAGGCGAACGAGAAGTTCCCCCCGATCTGGGAGCTCTTGAACCGCGGTGGCGTGAAGACGGGCGTTTTCGGCCCGCTTCACTCCTGGCCCCTCCCGGAGCGACCCGAGCGTTTTGACTTCTTCGTCCCCGACACCTTCGCGAACACGCCGGAGTGCTATCCGGATGAGCTGACATCTTTTCAGCGCTTCAACCTTGCCATGGCGCGGAAGTCGCCCCGGAACGTGTCGTCCGAGGTGGATTGGAAGAGCGCGGTCCAGTTCATGGTGAGGGCACCCGCCCTTGGCTTGCGACCCAAGACCGTGATGGAGCTGGCCTCCCAGCTGATCCAAGAGCGCACCCTGCCTTGGAAGCGGATTCGACGACGGACCTTTCAGCCCGTGCTCGCTTTCGACCTGTTCATGAAACAACTCGAACGTCATCGCCCGGCGTTCTCGAACTTCTTCACGAACCACGTTGCGTCTTCGATGCACCGTTTTTGGGCGGCGATCTTTCCCGACGAGTACGACGCGCTCGAACTCGGCGAAGAGTGGCAGGAGCAGTACGGCGGAGAAATCGACTTCTGCATGGCTTGGACCAACGACTTCTTTGAGCGCCTGACGTCGTTCGCCGATCAAAACCCCGAGTATCTGATCCTCGTCGCTTCCAGCATGGGGCAGGCGGCCGCAAGCGGGAAACGCATCGCGACGCAACTCTACCTGCGGAAGCCCGAGCGGCTGCTGGCGAAGGCGGGGGTCGGGGAAGGCGAGTGGGAGCGACGTCCTTCGATGGAGCCGGCCGTGAGCTTGTACGTGGCCGAGCACCGCTGCGACGAGTTCAGGTCGTTTCTGAACCGAATGGAGATCCGAGGAGAAGCCGTCTACTTCGACGAGAAGGATGGCGGTTTCTTCGATCTGCACTTCGGCCAGACGAACCTGCAGGCCGACGAGGCATTCGCTTCGGTGGACGGAGCCCCGGTGCCTTTCGCGGAGCTGGGACTGGAATCCGTCGAACTCGAAGACGAGGCGGGTAGCACGGCCTATCACGTGCCCGAGGGCACGCTGTTCATCTACGATCCGCAGAACCGCGAGCGACGGGCACAGCCCCGACCGCGGCTCGACACGATCGAGATTGCGCCCGCACTCCTCACGCACTTCGGGCTCGACGTGCCCCCGTACATGCGAAAGCCGTCGAGCTTCCGAATCGTCGAGGCGCGCTAGGAAGCGTCGATGGGCAGCGCGCGGCCCGAACGCTGGGACTCGCCCGCGAGGATCGTCGCCCGCGACACGGCGAGGAGCTCCTCGAGAGAGAAGGGCGACGGCTCGCCCTTGCGCACGGCCTCGATCACTTCCTTCACCGCGGCCTGCTGACCCTTGTCCTGATTGAGCGTCTTCAGGGGTTTGCCGTCGGGGAGCTGGGTCGAGCGGAAGTTGTCGCACGACGCCGTGCGGCCGTCGGCCGACACTTCGAAGCGCTCCTTCGGCAGCGCCGGGCTCGCGTTCGCCAGGTAGGCAATGGTTGCCGTCGAGCCGTCGGGGAAGCCGACCATCAGGATGGTCGAGTCCTCGTTCTCCGGATCGCGACCCAGGCAGCGCGCGTAGACGCTGGACGGCGGCGCGCCGACCAGGAACGTGCACAGGTCGACCATGTGACAGGCCTCGCCGATCACGCGTCCGCCGCCGACGTTCGGGTCGACGTGCCAGGTGCCGCTCGGCGTCGAGCCGGCAGCCACGGTGTACGAGATCGCCATCGGTCCACCGCGGCCGGCGAACGCCTTGGCGATCGCGCGGGCATGGGGCGAGAAGCGCCGGTTGTAGCCCACCGAGAGAAAGCCCCCGGTTTCGCGAATCGTGGCTTCGAGTGCTGCGAGCTCCTCGAGATCGAGCGCGGCGGGCTTCTCGACCCAGACCGCCTTCCCGGCGCGCAGCGCGTCGCCCGCGAGGCTCGCGTGACTGTCGTGCTGGGTGGCGACGAAGACGAGCTCGACCGCGTCGTCCTGCAGGACGGGGGACGGGTCGGTCCCGCAGTTCGCGAACTCGAACTTCTCGGCGGTGCGGCGCGCCGAAGCGCCCGTCGCCGTGATGACGTGGCGTCGGTCGACACCGCTCACCCGCTTGACCGCGGGCAGCAGGATCGCCTTTGCGTAGTTGCCGGCACCGACGAAGGCGACGCCGACATCGCCCGAGGCACGCGTTCGCTTCGTCGGGAGCGGCAGCGATGCGGAGACCTCAGAGGCCTCGTCGTAGCGGAACACCACGGCGAGACCGCGCCGCTTCCCCTCGGCGAGCTCCTCGTAGGCGGCTTCGGCGTCGGCAAAGTCGACGGTCGTGGTGTCGAGCTTGCGCGGATCGATCGCGCCGCTGGCGGCGAGATTCAGGAAGGCCTGGAGATTGCGGTTCTCGGTCCAGCGCACGTAGGAGATCGGGTAGTCGAGTCCGACCTCTTCGTAGCGTCGGTCGTAGCGCCCCGGGCCGTACGACATGCTCATGCGCAGGTCGAGCTCCTTCTCGTAGAAGGTCCGCCTGTCGAGGTCCATCGCCGTCGCGCCGACGGCGGCGACGCGTCCCTTCATGCGGCAGAGCTCGGCGGCGAGCTGCAGCGGCGCCGAGCTGTCCGACGCCGCCGTCACCAACACGAGATCGGCGCCGTAGCCGCCGGTGGCGAGGGTCTGCCAGGGCATGTGATCGTCGTCGGGCTTCGCTCCCCACTCGGCTCCCTGGGCCAGCGCCTGCTTGATGCGATTCTCGTCGACGTCGATACCGAGCACGCGACAGCCGTTCGCGCGCAGGAGCTGCACCGTGAGTTGCCCGATCAGGCCGAGGCCGATCACGACGGCGACTTCACCGAGGGTGGGGTCGGCGACGCGGAGGCCCTGCATGGCGATCGCACCGAGCGTCGAGTAGGCCGCGCGGTCGAGCTCGAGGCCGCCGGGGACGCGCGCCACCAGGTTCTCGGGCACCGCGACGAACTCGGCGTGATTGGCGTAGCCGGCACCTGCACACGCGACGCGATCGCCCGGCGCGAAGCCGGACACTTCGGCACCGACCTCGACCACGACCCCCGCCGTCGAGTATCCGAGGGGCTGGGGCACATCGAGGCGATTCATCACCGCTTTGTAGGTGGGGAGCGGACCCTCCTGCTGCACCTTGGTCAGGACCTGGCGCACCAGGTCGGGCCGGTTGCGCGCCTTGCCGAGCAGGCTCTTGCGCGCGAAGTCCATCGCCATCTTCTCGGTGCCCGGCGACACCACCGAGTAGTGGTTCCGCACGAGCACCTGCCCGGCGCTCGGTGCCGGCGCCGGAACCTCCACCAGCTCGAGCTTCCCGCTCTTCGGGCTCTGGACGATCTGCTTCATTGCGGGTCTCTCTCGATGTGGCGGCGCCAGCCCGGGTGGGCTTCGAAGGTGTGGGGACTCTCGATCTCGTCGAGGCGGCGCGCCACCGGCGCGGCGCCCGGGTCACTCACCTCGTAGACCCGCACGTCGCCGGGATCGCGGACCTCGCTGATGGGGAGCACTTCGTCGCGCAGGCGCTCCCAGACCTTCGGGATGCGGCGTTCGTCGAAGCCCATCAGGCGGATGGCGGCGAGGTCGAGCGCCACCGGGTCGGTGGAGGCGATCACGACACCGAGGGGGACGTCGCGGGGGGCGAGCGGTCCCTCGCCCTCGCCGGCGATCACGCCGTCCAGCAGCGTGAGGACGCGTCGCACGGGAGCGCTGGCCTCGAAATGCTCGCCTTCGGCGTTGCTGTAGTAGAGGCAGCGGTTCAGGTCGACGCACATGCGCCAGGTCGTGCGGTTGCCGTGCCAGTTGCCGCTGCGGATGAAGTCCTCGCCGCGGGTTGCGTTCTCCGCCCGTCGCACCCAACGCACCAGGCGGGTGCCGATGCCGCGCTTGAGCAGGGCGCGGGCGACCTCGGTGGCAAAGCTGCGCACCTTGTCGACGGCGGCGGCGCCGGGGAACTCGTCGCCCCCCTGGTCCGGTGAGCCCACCGAGTGGTGGGGAAGGAGGTTCTTGTCGCCGTTGATGCCCACGAGATTCTTGAGCGCCAGCGTGACGCCGGTCTTCTTGTGGGTCTTCAGCTTCGGCAGATTCACGACGAGATCGGCAGAGAGCACGGTCTCCGACAACAGGTACTCGTTGCGACCGCCCATGTGGTGGCGCGACGTCGGGCCCGGGTCGTAGTCGGCACCCCGGAAGCGCTTCGGGTCGAGCCCCGAGCCGGTGAACGCGCTGCGATCCCCGAGGTCGACCAGGCGGTAGCCGGCCGGATCCCCGGGTCGCTCGCGACGATCGACGATCACACCGTCGCTGTAGGTGACTTCCTCGCGGCGCAGGTCGATGATCTCGAGCTCGCGCCCGAGCGTGGCCTCGTAGAAGGCGGAGAGCTCCGCGAGCCCGACCAGGTTGGCGAGGCGTTCCCACTCGCAGTCGTGTTGGGGCGCCTCGGCAATGGCGACGGATCCCTCGCTGCCCGCGGCGAGGAACGCGTAGTCGGCGACGGCGCGCACGATCGAGCCATGCGTGATCACGCAATCGACGCTGGCGTCCTCGATCGGGTTCCAGTGCCGGATGAAGTTCGGCTTGAGCACGATGCGCGAGCCGCGCGGGACCAGCGCGCCGAGCGGGTTCCAGTCGGGCGTGCCGAAGCGATCCGCGTCGAGTCCGGCGGCGAACAGGGCGGCGCGCACGGCTTCGTAGACGTGGTTGGAGGAGCCCTCGGACGCGGCGGCGCCGAGCAGCGGCTCGAGCTCGGGAAACGCTTTTCCCGGGCCGTAGGGCGGGGCCAGGTCGCGGTAGTGGGGCTGGGTGCGGGCGAGACCGACCGGGATCATGACAGGCGCCCCACCGCCGACTTCACCGCGCGGAACTTGCCGTTCGCCTCGCGCGGGATGGCGTCGACATAGCGAAACTCGATCGCGATGGCGTCGCCGAGTCGCGAGCGGAACTCTTTGCGCAGGCTGCGCTCCGAGTCGTCATCGTATTCCGGGCGGCGTACCACGAGCACCTCGAGTGCATCGGACGTCTCCTGGAGGACCTGAGCCTCGGCGACGTCCAGCTGTTCCTTGAAGATGTGGTCGAGTCGCCCCACCAGGCGGCCGTCCGGGGTCCGGACGTAATCCTCGATCCGCCCATCGACGTCCAGGAAGACGTCTCCGGCGCGGCCACAGGGGCAGGGGGTCTTCGAGCGGGTGCCGACGTCGCCCACCCGATAGCGGAGCAGGGGCGTCGCGGCGTTGGCGAAGCCGGTGACGAGAAGCGGGCCGCGCACCCAGTCGTCGGTCTCTTCCTCGACCTCTACCTCGACGACGCCGAACTCCATGTCGACGTGGAGGTGGCGCTCCGAGCACTGGGTCATCGAGACGCAGAACTCGCTGACGCCGTAGCGGTCGTAGACCGGCGCACCGAAGGCGGCCTCGATCGACTCGCGCTGAAAGGCGAGCAGCGATTCCGACGACGTGAAGCACGCCTTGAGGCGGCCCGGCGGTAGCGGGCGGTCCTCGGCGAGCATGGCCTGGGCCACCAGGTGCATGGCCGAGGGATAGCCCTGCGCGAAGACCGCCGGCGTCGCGTGAATGGCGTCGACGTAGTGGCGCAGGTTCTCGGGGGTCTTGTGGTAGAGCGAGAACAGGGTCTGCCGGTTCCAGTGGTTGGTGCGCCAGAACGGGGGCCGGTTCGAACGGACCGGCACGATCGTCTGGCCGTTGAAGGTCAGGTTGGCGTCCCAGAGGCCGACTCCAGCGACGCGCCGTCCGCGCCAGAAGGTGGCGAACTCTTCGGCGAGAGCCTCGGGGGTATACCAGAGCGGTAGCGCGCTGCCCGTGGTGCCGCTGGTCTTTCCGCGGAGAAGGCGCCGTTCGTCGAGGGCCTTCGAGAGAAAATCACGAGCGCGTTCTCGATACGTGGCTTTCTCTAGGGGTGGGATGGCGGCGAGGGTTCGTGCAATGGCCGTTCGGGGATCACCGTGATCGCTCGGTTCGGGGAGGTCTGCGTACGCCGGCACGTCGCGTCGTGCCTCGCCGACGAGATGGCGTAGTCGCCGGGCCTGCAGCGTGACGAGTTCGTCCTCGCTGGAGAGGAGGGTGTTCTCGAGCGAGGCGAGGGTCTGGTGGAAGTAGGGGGTAAAGCGCGTGCGCGAGCGTTGGAAGCCGGCCCAGGTGCAAGCCCAGTTCTGCGCGAATACCGGAAGTGCGTCGTACAGACCCATCATCGCGGGTCAGTTCGGTACGAAGGGCGGAAGCTCCGGCACGACGCGACTCGCGAAATCACGAAACAAGGCGTCTGCCGACTCGATGTCGTCGCGTTCCACGGGGACGGTAAAGCGCACTAGCGCGCCGTCCGTGCGACCCTGCGTGGCTCGGTCCAACCCGACGAAGAGGACCTTCTGCCAGTCCTCGGCGATCACTCGACCACGCGACTGGTACCAGTAGTAGACCAGCTGCCGGTAGGGCCCCTTGGCGATGATCAGGCGTTTGACGCCCGCGCCGGGCTCCGAGAGTCCCGAGACATCGACGGGGACCGTGCTGGCGTCGATGATGTCCCATCCCGACCCGGGCAAGCAGTGCGCCGGCGGGTGAATCGCGTTCTCGCCCGCGCCTCCGCCCTCTTCACGCACTTGTGTGGCGTGATAGCCGACATAGAAGCCCACAACCTCCCCTGAAGCTCTTTGATAGTCGCAGACGAGGGTATCGGTCGCGCCGAGATTCCGGAGCACGTCTTCGGCCAGCGGAACATTGCCGTCACAGGACCAGTCGGCGATTCGCATCGGGAAGTGTTGGAAGGTGGCTCGCTCCGGAATCACCGCGTCCTGGGCCATGAAGTAGTACGTATACGTATTCAGGCCGAGGAAAAGAAACACTACAAGCGCCTTGATCATGCCGGGGTTCCCCCGTTGCGGTTGCGCCAGTACTCAAGGAACTGGGTCAGAAGCCATGCTTCGAGCATGAGCAGTGCGAAGGCCGTGCCGAAGGTGAAGAAGCCTTCGGTGGTGTGGATGGCGCCCTCGGCCATCTCGGTGCCATAGGTGTAGGTCAAGAAGCCGGTAAGCCCGACCCGGAACGCGTTCACCAGTACGGCAATCGGGATCGTCGAAAGCACGAGGATCGTCCGCTCGAGCCAAGACGTCCGGAAGAAGTAGGCGAACACCACGCCCAGCGTGCCCAGGGCCATGAGCGAGCGCAGGCCGCTGCAAGCCTCGGCGACGAACAGTTGAGTCGTCGGGAGGTGAATGATGTTTCCCTCGCGTAGCACCGGGAGCCCGAACAGGTGCAGGCTGTTCACGGCGATGTCGGCCGCGAAGAGCTGGAGCGGGAAGGCGACCACGTTCACCAGGGATTGGGGGAGCGGAACCATCAGGAAGAGGAAGAGTAGTGGGAAGGTCAATACCCGAAAGATCGGGATCCCGAGGAGCAGCACTTGGATCCCGATGAACGTGAGCACGAACCCGACGCGCATCGCCATCAACTCGACACCGAGCCGCCCGATCGCCAGCGCCAGGGCTCCCAGAGCCAAGGGCACGATCCCCCACCAGCTCGGCTCGATGGGGGTGCGGGCCAGCTTCTTCCGACGTTCGAACGCGAAGTAGGCGGCGAGCGGGGCAATTAGGAAGCCGTGGGAGTAGTCATCCACCGCTCCCCAATGGCGCACCATGTAGTAGATCACCGGCGCGAAGACGGCGAAGGCCGCCGCGCTCGCCAGCGCAGAGGCGCCTAACGCGAAATGCCGCGACACGCCCGTGGGTGCGATCGGGGCTTCAGGTGCAACTTCGGGATCCAAAGGCTTCTCAGAACAGGGCGTAGATGAACGGCGCGACGGCGGAGCCCTCGGTGAGGACGATCAGCACCGACAGCAAGAGCATCGTCACGACGATCGGGCCGAGCCACCACTTTTTGCGGACTTTCATGAAAGTCCAGAGCTCACTGAAGATCGAAAGGCGGCTACCAGACGACTGGGCCATGGAGGACTCCTCGAAAGGGGTGCGCGGCTCGATCGGAGCCGGGCGGGAATTGGAGGTCAGTCGAGCGCGTAGAGTTCGCGCCAATCGACGTCTTCGCGCAGTTCGGGCTGCTCCTCCTTGCGGAGGATCTGATTTCCGAGCACGAGAACGTCCATGTTCGTTCGCATGAAGCAGAGGTACGCGTCTTCCGGTGAACACACGATGGGCTCGCCCCGCACGTTGAACGACGTATTGATCAACACCGGGCAGTCGGTGCTTCGGTCGAACTCGGCCAGCAGGTCGTAGAACTCGGCGTGCTGATCCCGGCGCACGGTCTGGAGCCGCGCTGAGCCGTCGACGTGGGTGATCGCGGGAACGTCCCGATCTTCGTTCACCTGACAGACGAGGAGCATGTACGGGCTCTCGCGATCGATGTCGAACCACTCCCCCGCCTTCTCTTCGAGGCAGGCCGGCGCGAAGGGCCGGAAGCTCTCGCGGAACTTGATCTTGAGATTGACCCGGCCCCAGTTGTCCTTGTTGCGCGCGTCGGCGAGGATGCTGCGGCTACCGAGCGAGCGCGGGCCCCATTCCATGCGGCCCTGGAACCACCCGACCACCGCCTGCTCCTCGGAGAGCAGACGGCTCGTCTCGCGGATCACCTCGTCGCGCGGGTAGGTCTCGTACGGCGCTTTGCGATTGTCGAGGTACTTCTGGATCGCCTCGTCGCTGTACTCGGGGCCCCAGTAGCAGTGGTCCATGCGGCAGGCGCGCGGCTTATCGAGCACCGCGTTGTGGATGAAGAGCGCAGCGCCTAGGGCTCCACCGGCGTCGCCCGCCGCGGGCTGGACCCACAAGTTCTCGAACGGGCCCTCGCGGATGATGCGGCCATTCGAGACGCAGTTCAGCGCCACCCCGCCCGCCATGCAGAGATTCTTCATCCCGGTCTTAGCGTGGAGGTCGTGCACCATCTTCAGAACGATCTCTTCGGTGACCTTCTGGATGCTCGCGGCCATGTCCCAGTGGAACTGCTCCATCGGGCCTTCCATGTCCCGGACGGGCTCGCCGAAGAGCTTCGCGAAGCGGTCGTTCGTCATGGTCAAGCCGTAGTCGTACGCGAAGTACTTCATGTTCAGCTTGAACGAGCCGTCACCACGCAGGTCGACGAGCTCGTCGAAGATCTGATCGACGTACTTCGGCTCCCCGTAGGGCGCGGCGCCCATGACCTTGTACTCGGCGCTGTTGACCTTGAAGCCGAGGTAGTAGGTGAAGGCGCTGTAGAGCAGGCCCAGCGAGTGCGGGAACCGCACTTCGTTGATCAGCTCGAAGCTGTTGCCCCGGCCCACGCCCTGGGTGGTGGTGGCCCACTCGCCGACGCCGTCACAGGTGAGGATCGCTGCCTCGTCGAAGGGGGAAGGCAGGAACGCCGATGCGGCGTGGGACTGATGGTGCTCCGCGAAGAGCACCTCGCCCTCGTAGCCGAGGTGCTTCCCGATCAGGCTCGGGATCCAGAGCTTCTCCTTGAGCCAGACCGGCATCGACTTCGTGAACGACGGCAGCGAGCGCGGGAACGTCGCGATGTACGTCATCAGGATGCGCTCGAGCTTGATGAACGGTTTGTCGTAGAACGCGACGTAGTCGATGTCGTCGATCGAGAGGCCTGCCGTTTCGAGGCAGTACTTCGTCGCGAGGGCGGGCAAGGCGGGATCGTGGCGCTTGCGCGTGAAGCGCTCCTCGTGGGCTGCTGCGACCAGCTCGCCGTCCCGGAGCAGCGCCGCCGCAGAGTCGTGATAGAAGGCCGAGATCCCGAGAATGTTCAAAATCGTTCTCCAGCGATCGCGCTCCTGCGAGAGCGCGCCGCTGCCTACGTGAGCAGTTTCGCCCGCTCGAGGTCGGCGCCCGCCGAATCGGCTTCCTTCCAAGAAGTGTCCGCGGGAGGAGTGGGGCGCTTGTCGAGCTGATCGCGGCGCGCGAGCGCTTGCACGATCGATACGGGACCGATCAGCACGAAGTAGAAGAAGCCCAGGAGGACGAGCGTTTGAATCGATCCGAAGCGACCCGCGATCCTCATCCAACCGTCGCGGAGACGCGAACCCATCGACTCTTGCTGCTGTTCGCTCACTCGCCGACTTCCTTGGTGGCGCACGCTCTCGCCGATGCACCTCTGCGCGGCGTCCGAGCCCAAGCGGGTGTGCTCCATCGCCGCCCCCGAATTCAGACCACACCCGAAGGGCGCGGCACTCCCCTCGCCCGCTGGATGATACTCGGGGCCGAAGGTTCGGAGGGGACTGGCCTCCCCGGTCGTACGAAGCGCGACACGCTCCCGAACGTCCTCCCGGAAGGCCGAGGCAGTGAGTATGACTCGGTCACCGAGAAAAGAAAGCAGAGCTCCCCGAGGGGATTCGAGGGACGATCGAGATCGAAGAGTGCTGAGCCGAAGAGAAAACTCGTTCCTTCCGGAAAACTTCTTCCCATCGAGGGAAGGATCTTTCACACTTCCCGTCCCTCGCGGTATCCGGTCGGTCACTGACTCCTTCTCGGGCCGGATCGGCACACCTCGGGGCCTGCTTCTCGCGACTCCTGACTCCTGTGACTCCCCATGCTCGTGCCCCCAGAACTGCTCGTGTTCTCAGAAGCGCAAGGACGACCCCGCCCATGGCCAGCAACGAAACGAACGACGCTCCGCTCGAACCCTTCCGCGTACTCGTGATCGATGACGACCCGGGCGTCCGCGACTACATGGAGGCGCTCGTCAGTCGCCGCGGTTACCGCGTGGCGGTCGCGGAAGACGGGGAGCAGGCGCTGGCGGGCCTCGACGACACGCGTCCCGACGTGATCACCCTCGACGTCGTGCTGCCGGGGATGGACGGCCTCGAGACCTTGAAGCGCTTGAAGCAGCGCATTCCCGACGTGCCCGTCGTCATGCTCTCCGGGCATGGTCAGGCGCGGAACATCGTCGAGGCGATGCGGCTCGGGGCCTCCGATTTCCTGCGCAAGCCCTTCGAAGTCGAGGAACTCGATCTCGCCTTCCAGAAGGCGCTCGAGAAGCGCGCGCTGAAGCAAGAGGTCGAGCGGCTGCGCGGTCGCGCGCGCTCCGAGACCGAGCTGCTGCTCCTCTGCGGCGACAACCCGAAGATGCGCGAGGTCCGCGAGATCATCGAGCAGGTCGCAGACACCGACATCACCGTGCTCGTCCGCGGGGAGAGCGGCACCGGCAAGGAGCTCGTCGCCCGCACCATCTTCCAGCTCTCGGGACGGCGCGAGCAGCCCTTCGTGAAGGTCAACTGCGCCGCGCTGCCGTCGGAGCTGCTCGAGAGCGAGCTCTTCGGGTTCGAGAAGGGGGCCTTCACCGGCGCCCAGAAGCGGAAGCTCGGCAAGTTCGAGTACGCGAACCACGGCACGATCTTCCTGGATGAGATCAGCGAGATGCACCCGGCGCTGCAGGCGAAGCTGCTCCAGGTGTTGCAGGACGGCGAGTTCTCGCGCCTGGGCGGCGAGAGCGATGTGCGGGTCGACACCCGAATCATCGCCGCAACGAACCGAAACCTCGAAGAGGCCGTCCAAGATCAGAGCTTCCGAGAAGACCTCTACTACCGCCTCAACGTGGTGACGGTGCACATTCCGCCGTTGCGCGAGCGCACCGATGGCATCCCGCTCCTGGTCGATCACTTCCTGCAGAAGAACAACGAGCAGTACCGCAAGGACGTCAGCGCCCTCTCGTCCGAGACGATGGATGTCTTCATGAAGTACCACTGGCCCGGAAACGTGCGGGAACTCGAGAACATGGTCCGGCGCATGGTGGTACTGGGGAACGAATCCACCGTGCTGGAAGAGATCTCACTGCGTGGGAACGCCCCCGTCGTGGTTTCCGAGCCGGAGGAATCTCCCCTCGACCTGGCCGCAGCGACCGCGGATCTCGCCAACGGCGAAGCGATAGATCTCAAGGCGATCTCGCGACGTGCCGCACAAGTTGCAGAGAAACGTGTGATCGAGCGCGTCCTTCAACAGACCCGTTGGAACCGAAAAGTGGCCGCCGAGAAGTTGCAGATCAGCTACAAGGCGCTGCTTTACAAGATGAAAGAAAACGGTCTCAGCGAGCGCCGCTAGGCCTCGCACACTTCGGGGGATGAACGCGTGTGGGTTGCAGTCGGAAGAGGGGATCGGGCTCGGCTGAGGCTGAGCCTTGGGCTCGCGTTGGTGACGGTCGTGGCCATGGGCTGCTTCGGCCGTGCCCTGAGCCCGCCGCCGCCGGATCCGACTCCCACCGACCGCGCTCCGTACACCATCGGGGTGACGGACGTGCTGCGGATCAGCGTGTGGAAGAACCCGGAGATCACGGTCGACGTACCCGTCCGCGCGGACGGCATGGTTTCACTGGCGCTGATCGATGACGTGCAGGCGGAAGGGCTGACGCCCCAAGAGCTCAAAGAGGTGATCACCCGAGAGCTCTCGGAGTTCATCACCAACCCCGACGTCACGATCATCGTGCTCCAGATGAACAGCCGTTTCGTGTCGGTCCTCGGCGAAGTTCGTCAGGAGACCCGTGTCCCCCTCACTCGCGACCTGCGGGTGCTCGAGGTGATCGCCCTCGCGGGCGGCTTCGACACCTTCGCGGACAAGTCGGACGTGCGCATCGTCCGGCGTGGCGACGATGGCAGTGAGGCGGAGTACCGCTTCAACTACAGCGCCTACATCCGGGGTCGAGCACCAGGAACGAACATCGTTCT
This sequence comes from Myxococcota bacterium, assembly GCA_039030075.1. Lineage (NCBI taxonomy): Bacteria > Pseudomonadati > Myxococcota > Myxococcota bacterium. The sequence goes on from JBCCEW010000031.1 coordinate 14,984, forward strand.
CCTGCCCGGAGACACGATCATCGTTCCGGACTGAGGCCTGGATGCAGCTTCGTGGGATTCTCGCGGTCCTCCCCTACGTCATCTTTCTGACCGCCTCTGCCGCTCTTGGGGCAGACCTCTCGTTCTCGGCGGAGAGTTCGGCCGCCTATGACTCGAACGTGTTCCGAAGCGAGGACGATGAAGAGGACGACTTTCTCTTCCGGTTGCGGCCCGGGATTCGGGTGCACGAGGATCGCGGCGACGACATCACGTACTCCTTCGCCTACGAGTTGCCGATCGAGTTCGCCCTCGAGAACAACCGTGAACTTCAGGATTTCGACCACGTCGCGCGCGCTCGCGTCGACTATCACGTCTCGGATCAGCTCACGCTCTTCCTGAGCGACGACTTGCGGTTCCTTCGTTCGACGCTGCGCCGCGAGCAAACGGGAGAGAATGTCATAGGCGACAGTCTGAGCATCGCGACCGTCCAGGACGAGCGCGACCGCGTGACTCTCAACGATGGGACGGTCGGCGCTCGCTACCTGGTGACGCCTCGCCTGGTCGTCAACGCCATTGCTAGCTCGAACTACTTCGAGACCACTCGCGAGGACCGATCGGACAACTACTCGTTCGGCGGCACCGTCGATACGCGCTACGCGCTGACAGCACGACATCAGATCGGTATCGGCGGGCGCTACGTACTTCAGGAGTTCGAGGGGAGCGATCGGATCGAGGGGAGCCGGACGAACATCATCGGCGGTTTCGCCTCCTGGCGTTGGGTCGTTTCCAATACGCTTCGGCTCGAAGTGCGCGGCGGGCCGTCGTACATCGACACTGAGCAGGACGATTCCGACCGCTTTCGCTCGGCGTTGGCCGTTCCGACCGTACGGGTGTTGAACGGCACGGAGACGATCGTCGCCGTCGATTCGACCGGCGCGCCCACGGTCCGGGGCCCGGGCCAGGTCGCGGGCCCCGTCGCACCGGGAAGTCTCCTCGTGCCGATCAACTGCAACCGGCTGAACAACCCGCCGGTCCCCGTGGCTGATGGGTGCACGACTGGAAGCAGTACCTTCGGCTTGAACAACCTCGTCCTCGACCGGGGCAACGGGGCCGATGCCGCGGACATCGCGGCCATTCAAGGCACCCAGACGCTGATTGCGAACGCGGACCCCCGCGGTGAGGACGACGCCGGCATCGACTTCTTCGTCGACGCGACCATCACCCAGCAGTGGACGCCGAACCTCACCACCGCGCTCCAGTACACGCGGCAGCAGGGGAACGCGGCCGGCCTCGGTGGGACGGTGATCGCCGATTTCCTCAGCCTGTCGAACGACTGGCAATTCCTCGAGCGCTGGCGGCTTACCCTGCGGGGAGACTGGACCCGGAGCACATCTACCTTCCGAGCCTCTCAGACCTTCGACAACGTCTTCCAGACCACGCTTCCCAATGCTGCCCAGCCCATCGCGACCCGCTGCGCAGGAGGAGGGGCGCTGCTCGCATGCCCCGGGGGGACGAGTTTCAACGCCAATCGGAGCTCGGATGTCGATACCAGTCGTTGGGGAGTGGCCGGTCGCGTCACCCACCAGCTATTTCGGAACACTCTAGTATTCGGGCAGCTGCGCTACGACCGGCAGGACTCGGATACCGGAACGCTCGGCAACGCCTCGGATTTCGAGAACATCGTCGGCACGATCGGCGTCCGACACTCATTCGAACCCATCAGCTTGTGGTGAACGACAGCAGCCCCCATGAACGTCGACGGCGGGATACAGATCAGCGAAATCGGCGCGATCGCGCGCCGTCGCGGAAAGGCGATCGCGGCCACGGCCCTCGGGGTCTTGCTCGTCATCTACTGGATCTCGATGGCGTTGCCCAACACCTACACCAGCTATGCCACGGTGCTGGTGGAGCCACAGGCGGTGGACCCTGAATTGGTGAGTGCCGGGGTCGCCGACAGCGACCTGAATCAGCGCCTCCACCTGATGACCGCGCAGATCCTCTCGCGCGGTCGACTTTCTCGCATCATCGACGAGGAAGAGCTGTACCAGGAAGAGTCCGAGTACATGCTGCGCGAGGAGATCATCGATCTCATGCGCGAGGCGGTACGGGTCGAGCCCGTGATTCCCGAGATCACCCAAGGGCTCGGATTCCAGGCGGCACCCAGCGAGATCAGCGAGTTCAAGATCTCCTACGACAACTACGACGCCGTCGTCGCGATGGAAGTGGCCCAGAAGCTCGCCAACGACTTCATCTCCACGCATATCGACGCCCGGGTTCAGACGTCGCAGAAGAGTCTCGACTTCATCGAGGGTGAGCTCACACGGCTTGCCGAACGCGTGCGGCGGGTCGAGGGGGACATCGCGAGGGTCAAGAACGAGAACCCGGGCAAGCTTCCCGAGGATTTCGATGCGAATCAGCGTCGCCTCGACCGAGTTCTCCAGAATCTGACCATCACGCAGCAGCGCCTCGCCGAAGCCACCAGCGATGAAGCCTTCTACAAGAGCCAGCTCGGCCTCGCGCGAGCGGTCGGAGGTGGCGGTGATGCTGCGAGTCCCGCTCGCCGCCTGCAGGTGCTCGAGCTGGAGCTGCGCGAATTCGAGTCGCGCGGGTTCACCCAGAAGCACCCGGACGTGATCTCCAAGCGCGAAGAGATCGCGCTGCTGGAAGACCAGATCGCCAATGGCGAGAGCGAGTCGGTCGCGCTGAGCCCGATCGCCCAGCAAACCGAGGCTCAGGCGCGTCGCTCATCGCTCCAGCGGGTGGCAGCCGAGGCCGAGATCCAGCGCCTCCAGGGTGACGCGGACGAGATCCGCACGTTGATCGAGGCCACTCCCGCTGTCGCAGAGCAGCTCGACGCACTGAGCCTCGATTACGAACACCTCTCTGTGACCATCCAGGACTTCGCGAACCGTCACAACGAAGCGACGGTGCAGGCTCAGCTCGAACGACGGCAGCTCGGCGAGCAGTTCCGCGTGCTGGAAGCCGCGTTCGAGGCGCCCGAGCCGAGCGCACCGAACCGCATTCTGATCCTGGTTCTCGGCTTGGTCTTCTCCTGCATGGTCGGGGTGGGCGTGGGGGTCTTGCTCGAAGCCACCGACACCTCGCCGCACAGCCCCCGACAGCTCCAGGACCGTCTCCAGCTCCCCGTGTTGGCCGCGATTCCGGAGATCTGGCTCGAGTCCGATCGCGTTCGCGCCCGGCGCGAGCGCTTCCGCACGACCATGGTCACGGCCGGGTTGGTGGTGTTTGCCTTGGTGGGCGGTGCAGGGACCTATCTGTGGGTGAATGGCGTTCCGCGCTTCCTCTCGTTCGGCGGCTCGGAGACGGAGCAGTCGGCGCCGGCGCCCTCGGCGCGGGTCACCGGCAGTTCGGAGAGCTGAGCCATGTACGAAGAGTACTTCGGGCTTGTACGACAGCCCTTCGAGATGACGCCCGATCCGTCGTTCCTGTACCTGGGCGACACCCACCGCGAAGGCCTCGCCATGTTGCACTACGCGCTGCAGGCGAAGAAGGGCTTCGTGGCGCTGACCGGTGAGGTCGGCACGGGCAAGACCACCCTGATCCACTCGCTGATCTCCCAGCTCGATCCGGGTATGCCCTCCGCGTTCATTTTCAACCCGAAGCTCGAGCCGCTGGACTTCCTGCGGATGCTCTTCGATGAGTTTGGGATCGAGGCCGAGTGTCAGTCCAAGGCCGAGTACCTGATGACGCTCAACCACTTCCTCATCGACTGCCTGAGCCGCGATCAGATCGCACTTCTGATCATCGACGAGGCGCAGAACCTGTCGCCCGAGATGCTCGAGGAAGTGCGTCTGCTCTCGAACCTCGAGACTCCCACTTCGAAGCTCTTGCAGATCATCCTCGTCGGTCAGCCCGAGCTCGACGACATGCTCGACCGAGAGGATCTCCGCCAGCTGCGCCAACGGATCGTGCTCCGTCACCACCTCCGTCCCTTCGATGCGATCGAACTCGACCACTACGTCGAGGAGCGATTACGGCTCGCCGGCTACACCGGCAAGGGCATCTTCAAGCGCACCGCGATGAAGGAGCTGATGGCCGTGACCGGCGGCATCCCGCGCATCGTCAACGTGGTGTGCGACTCCGCGCTGCTGCTCGGCTACTCGCGCAACGAAGAAGCGATCGACGGAGCCATCATCCGCGAGGCCGCGACCGAGCTGCGGCTGATCAAGCCCAACGCGAAATCTGCATCCGAGCCGAAGAAGAAGGCGGCCGGGAACGCGTCGTCCACCCAAGCCGAGCAGCCGAAGCGTCGCCGACGCTGGCTCGGGCTGTTCGACTAGGCTGAGAGCGGACGATGGCGAAGATCTACGACGCACTCCGACGAGCGGAGCAGGAACGCCGCAAGCTCGGCGAGGAGGCGGCCCCGGTCGCGCGCCTCGATTGGGAGCCCGAGGTTCCGGTCGAGGCCGAGCGCAAGCCCGCGCCGCCCTCCGAATCCCTCTTCCGCCGCCTGTGGCCGAAGAAGCCCGTGGCTTCCGAGGCGGGTGACATCAACAAGCGCCGGGTGGCGCTGCTCCAGCCCGACTCGTTCGTGGCCGAGCAGTTCCGCGGTCTGCGCGGCCGGATCGACGCGCTCGAGTCCGCCGAGCGGCCGCTGCGTACGGTGGCGATCGCCAGCGCACTTCCCGGCGAGGGAAAGACGACCGCGTCGATCAATCTCGCACTCGTCACGGCCCTTAGCCTGGGCCGCCGGGTGCTCTTGGTCGACTGCGACCTGCGACGCCCCAACGTCCACCGCGCCCTCGGGATCCAGCCGAAGGCCGGGCTCGCCGAGGTGCTGACCGGCGAGTCCACCCTCGAAGACGCGATCCAGATCGCGGACGGCGCGAATCTCGAAGTGCTCCCGGTGAAGGCGAAGCCGGCGAATCCGTCCGAGCTCCTCGGCTCGCCCGCCATGTCGGAACTCATCGCGGAGGTGGCCCGCCGCTACGACCGCGTGATCCTGGATACGCCGGCCGCCCTGGGTCTGCCCGACGCGAAGGCCATCGCCGATCAGTGCGACGGACTCGTGATGGTCGTGCGCGCCGATCAGACGCGACAGGAAGACGTCCAGACCGTCCTGGAGATCATGGACCGCGATCGCCTCCTGGGTGTCGTGCTGAACGGCACGGCGTCCCAGGAGGGCCGCTACGGCTACACTAGCTAGCCCCCCGTCCCTCCCCCCACGCGCCCTGCACCACAGGGTGGGCCGAGCTAGCCTCCGCGGCCCGACCGCTTCCCCGTAGGGCTGCCACCCATGGACGCGCTCCTGATCGCCACACCCCTTGCCGCTGGCTTTCTCGCCAGTTTGTTGATGACCCTGCCCGCAGGCCGTCTGGCCAGCGCTGCGGGGGCGATCGACAAGCCGACGGCCCGGGGCGTGAACGTGCGCAGCGGCGTACCGCTGTGGGGCGGGCTCGGCGTTGCCGCCGGTGTGGCCTGCGGCCTCTGGGCGACCGTGTCGGTGACCGAGGTCGAAGCGGATCCGTCGCGCTGGTGGGGGCTGTTCGTCGGCGCGGGGCTACTCGTCGTGGCCGGGATGTGGGACGACCGCTTCGGCTTGAGCGCGCTCCCGAAGCTCGCAGTCCAGCTCGTGGCGGCTTCCGCTGCGATCCTCTCGGGCTTCGAGATCGGTGTCTTCACCGATCCCTTCGCGCTCGAGATCATCGAACTGCCCCGCTGGATCGTGTGGCCCGCATCGCTGCTCTGGATCGTGGGCATCACGAACGCGATGAATCTGCTCGACGGCCTTGACGGACTTGCGAGTGGCGTTGGTGCGATCATCGGGGCAACGCTCAGCCTGATCGCGTTCCAGGCCGGCGCGCCCCTCGGTTTGTGTGTCGGGCTCGCGCTGGTCGGAGCGCTGCTGGGATTCCTGCCCCACAACTTTGCCCCGGCGCGGCTCTTCCTGGGGGACACCGGGTCGCTGTTGATCGGCTTCCTGCTGGCCCTCGTCGCCCTCGAGGGCTATCGCCGCGTTTCGCTGATCACCTTCGTCGTGCCGCTGCTGGCGCTCGCCGTCCCGATCCTCGACACCAGCCTGTCGATCGTGCGCCGCCTGCGCATGCGCACCAACATCCTCTCCGCGGACCGCATGCACATGCATCACCGGCTCCTCGACTTCGAGGGGTCGGCCCAGGCTGCGGTCCTGCAGTTCTACTTCGTGACGGCGGCCTTCTGCTTGATCGCCGTCTCGTTCACTCAGCTCCAGGGGGTCACGGCGATCGTGTTCCTGCTGGCAGTCGCAGGGCTGACACTTCGTCTGCTCTGGAACCTCGGCGTGCTGGATGTCGACACCCAAGAGGGCGACGAGTCCGATGCCACACCACAGGAGCACCCGTGAGTCGAGCCCTGATCACTGGAGTCACGGGCCAGGACGGCTCGTATCTCGCCGACCTCCTGCTCGAGAAGGGCTACGAGGTGCACGGGATGGTGCGCCGCTCGAGCACCGAGACCTTCGAGCGGATCGCTCACCTGCGCGACAAGATCACGCTGCACCAGGCCGATCTCCTCGACCAGAGTTCGCTCGTGAACCTGCTACGCGAAGTCCGTCCGCGCGAACTCTACAACCTGGCCGCCCAATCCTTCGTGCCGACGAGCTGGGTGCAGCCCTCGCTCACCGGTGAGTTCACGGCGCTCGGCGTGACGCGGATGCTCGACGCGGTGCGTCTCGTCGATCCGGAGATCCGTTTCTACCAGGCGTCGAGCTCCGAGATGTTCGGCATGGTGCAAGAGGTTCCGCAGAAGGAGACGACGCCCTTCTACCCGCGCAGCCCCTACGCCGTTGCGAAGGTCTACGGGCACTGGATCACCGTGAACTATCGCGAGAGCTACGACCTCTTCGCGGTTTCGGGAATTCTCTTCAACCACGAGTCACCGCGTCGCGGTCGTGAGTTCGTGACGCGCAAGATCACCGAGGCGGCCGCCCGCATCAAACTCGGACTACAGGACGAACTCCCCATTGGGAACGTCGAAGCGAAACGCGACTGGGGCTACGCGAAGGAATACGTCGAGGCGATGTGGATGATGCTCCGCGCGCCGAAGGCGGAAGACTTCGTGATCGGCACGGGCGTCCACCACACCGTGCGCGAGTGCCTCCAGTTCGCGTTCGACCACGTGGGTCTGGACCCGGATGACTTCACCCGCGTCGATCCGTCGCTGATGCGCCCTGCCGAAGTGGAGACGCTGCTCGCCGACCCGACGAAGGCGACGCGCGAGCTCGGCTGGACGGCGAAGATGCCGTTCCAGGAGCTGATCCAGCTGATGGTCGACTCGGACCTCGAGCGCCAGGAGCGCGCCTCCGGCCGTCGACAGGGGCAGGCAGGCACCCGTTGAGTGCACCCCAGTCGGTGCTCGTCACCGGGGCTGCCGGCTTCGTGGGATCGACACTCGTAGATCGCCTGCTCGGGGAAGGTCGCCGGGTCGTGGGGCTCGACAACTTCGATCCCTTCTATCCCGAGCCGCTGAAGCGGGCGAACCTCGCCCGGGCACGCGACCACACCGGGTTCGAGCTGGTCGAGGGAGACATTCGCGACGCGGCCGCGATCGCGCGTGCCTTCGAGGTCGCGGAGCCCGAGGTCGTCGTGCACCTCGCGGCGCTCGCCGGCGTGCGACCCAGCCTCGAGCGGCCCGCCGACTACTCCGACGTCAACCTGAACGGTACCACGCGGCTCTTTGCCGCCGGTGCCGAGCGCCACCGACCGCGCTTCGTGTTCGCGTCGTCGTCGTCGGTCTACGGCGAGCGCGAGCAGGGACCGTTCCGGGAGTCGGACCCGGTCGAGCGTCCGATCTCTCCCTATGCCGCCACGAAGCGCGCCGGCGAGCTGATCGCCCATACCTTTCACCACGCCTACGACATGGGCGTGACCTGCCTGCGAATCTTCACCGCCTACGGGCCGCGGCAGCGACCCGATCTGGCGGTTCGCAAGTTCGCCGAGCGCATTCGCCGGGGCGACACCCTGCCGGTCTATGGCGACGGCTCGAGTTTGCGAGACTTCACCTACGTCGACGATCTGGTCGAGGGCATCTGCCGTGCGATCGACCGCGACCTGGGGTTCGAGATCCTGAACTTCGGAGCCGGCCGCCAGGTCTCGGTGCGCGAGATGGTCGAGACGCTGGAGCGGGCCCTGGGCCAGAAGGCGCAGGTCGACTACCAGGCCCCACAAACGGGTGATGTTCGCCAGACGTGGGCCGATACGAGCCTGGCGCAAGCGCGCCTGGGCTTCCGCCCCGAAGTGCCGTTCGAAACGGGTGTCGAGCGGTTCGTGCGTTGGCTGCTGGAGGATGGAGAGCGTTGAGTGGCGGACGACGGGCCCTGGTTACGGGCGGGGCGGGCTTCATCGGAGGGCACCTGGCCGAGCGACTGCTAGCGGACGGCTGGCAGGTGCGCATCCTCGACGACTTCTCCTCGGGTCGCGCATCCAACCTGGCCGCGATCGAGAACGATGTCGAGACAGTGCGCGGAGACCTGCGCGACGAGGCGACCGTCGACGCGGCGATCGCCGACGTCGAAGTGGTCTTCCACCAGGGAGCGGTCCCGTCGGTCCCCCGCAGCGTGGCGGAACCCCTCCGCACCCACAACGTGAACGTCAACGGGACTCTGGGCCTGTTGGAGCGTTGCCGTCACGGCGGAGTCCGCCGGGTGGTGTATGCGGCCTCCTCCTCGGCCTACGGAAACACGGCAGTCCTGCCGAAGGTCGAGACCATGCCGGCCAGCCCGCTGTCCCCCTATGCGCTCCAGAAGTACGCCGGCGAGGTCTACTGCCGCCTCTACCACGAGCTCTACGGGCTCGAGACGGTCGCGCTGCGCTACTTCAACGTCTACGGGCCGCGCCAGGATCCGAAGAGTCAGTACGCTGCCGTGATTCCCAACTTCATCACCGCTTGTCTGACGGGAGAGTCCCCGCGGGTTCACGGCGATGGAGAGCAGACGCGTGACTTCACGTGTGTCCTGGACGCCGTGAACGCCAACGTACTGGCGGCCGATGCGCCGAAGGCCTCGGGATCCGTCTGCAATGTCGCCGCAGGCGGCCGCATCAGCTTGAATCAGCTCTTGGGGGAGATCCGGCGTCAGACGGGCGCCGACGTCGAGCCGATCCACGACCCGACGCGAGAAGGGGATGTTCGCGACAGCCAGGCGTCGCTGGAGCGCTCGAACGAACTCCTCGGCTACGAACCCAAGGTGGCGATCGAAGAGGGCCTCGCCCTCACCATTGCCTACTACGCCGAGCAAGGAGAGAACGCATGAACATCGGAGTGATCGGCACGGGCTACGTCGGTTTGGTGACCGGCGCGTGCTTCGCAGAATTCGGTGTGCGGGTGATCTGCGCGGATGTGAACGAGGAGAAGATCGCGGGTCTCGAGCGCGGCGAGATGCCGATCTACGAGCCCGGTCTCGAAGACCTCGTGGCCCGGAACGTGAAGCAGGGACGCCTGAGTTTCACGACGAGCACCGTCGAGGCGGTCAACGAGTCGCTGGTGCTGTTCATCGCGGTGCCGACGCCGCCGCAGGAAGACGGCAGCACGGACCTCACCGCCGTCGAGGCGGTGGCGCGCGACATCGGCCGCAGCATGGATGGCTACAAGGTCATCGTGAACAAGAGCACAGTGCCCGTGGGCACTGCCGAAAAGGTGCGCGGCTGGATCGAAGACGAGCAGAAGAAGACGGGCAACCACGTCGAGTTCAGCGTCGCCTCGAACCCCGAGTTCCTCCGCGAGGGGGCTGCGATCGGTGACTTCATGCGGCCCGACCGCGTGGTGATCGGCACCGACGACGAGCAGGCCACGGCGATCCTGAAGAGCCTGTATCGCCCGCTCTACCTGATCGAGGCACCGATCCTGCTGACGAACGTCGTCACCGCCGAGCTCACGAAGTACGCGGCGAACGCATTCCTCGCGACGAAGATCTCGTTCATCAACGAGATGTCCCAGCTCTGCGAGAAGACGGGCGCCGATGTCCACGACATCGCCCGCGGAATCGGCCTCGACAAACGCATCGGCGCGAAGTTCCTGCATCCCGGTCCGGGCTACGGCGGCAGCTGCTTCCCGAAGGACACGCGCTCGGTGGCCCACTACGCGCGCGAGGCCGGCACGCCGTTGCAGATCGTGGAGTCGGTGATCGAGGTGAACCAGGGGCAGCAGGAGCACATGATCTCGAAGGTCGTGTCCTGTCTCGACGGCCAGCCGGCCGGGAAGACCGTCGGTGTGCTGGGACTCTCCTTCAAGCCCGAGACCGACGACATGCGCGACTCCCCGGCGGTCACCATCATCCGGGCGCTGCAGGAGCAGGGCGCGAAGGTGCAGGCCTACGATCCCCAGGCGATGGAGGCCGCGAAGCAGGAGCTTTCTGACCTGCGCCTGTGCGAGGACGCCTACGACGCCTGCCGCGATGCGGACGTGTTGGTGATCGTCACCGAGTGGAACCAGTTCCGGATGCTCGACCTCGATCGGGTGAAGTCGCTGCTGGCGCGCCCGGCGATCGCCGACCTCCGCAACATCTATGAGCCGGCGGAGATGCGCGCCGCTGGCTTCGACTACGTCTGCGTCGGACGCGCTTGAGGTGACACGCCGCTCTCCCCCCATCCACGCGGTGATCCTCGCCGGTGGCGCCGGCGAACGTTTCTGGCCCGCTTCGCGGCAAGCTTTTCCCAAACCCTTCCTGCGTGTCGTGGGCGGCAAGACGCTGCTCGACGCCACCGCGGCGCGCGGGCGTCGTGCGGCGGTGCGCGATGGGCTGTGGGTCGTGTGCGGCGAAGAGCACGCGCGGCCGATCCGCCGTGCGCTGCCCGGCATGGGTCGCGGGCGCGTCCTCGTCGAGCCGATGCGTCGCAACACGGCCGCTGCCGTGTGCCTGGCCGCGCTGCGGATCGCCGCCGAGGATCCGGAGGCGGTGATGTTGGTGCTGCCCGCGGACCACCACATCCCCGACGCGCGCGCCTTCGTCGCCGACATTCGCAAGGCCGCCCGGGCAGCGGCGGAAGAAGACGTCCTGGTCACCCTCGGCGTCGAGCCGACCCGTCCAGAGACGGGCTACGGCTACATCCAACGCAGCACGGCCGTGGGGTCCGCTCACCCGGGCATGTTCCGCGTGCGGCGCTTCGTGGAGAAGCCCGACGCGAAGACCGCGCGTCGCTACCTGCGCCAGGGGGGCTACTCCTGGAACGCGGGCATCTTCGTGTGGAAGGCCCAGACGATCCTCGAAGAGCTCGAGCGCTACATGCCCGAGCTCCTGCGCGTGCTCGCGCCGGTCGCATCCCGGCGGCGCGCGCCGGGCAAGGACGCGCTGGCCCGTGCCTACGAGCGCGCGCCTTCCGCCCCGATCGACACGGCGGTCCTCGAGCGCAGCCAGCGCGTTTGGACCCTGCCGGTTTCGTGGGCCTGGAGCGACGTCGGCACCTGGGAATCGCTCGCCCAGGAACTCGGGGTCGGCCCCGGCGAGTCCCGTGTCGTCGAAGGCGAGCTTCGCTTCGACGAACCGGGTGGCAACCTCGTCTGGGGGCCTGCTGGGAAGCCCGTGACGCTGCTCGGCGTCGAGGGATTGGCGGTCATCGACGCGGGCGACGCCTTGCTGGTCACTCGCCTCGACCGCAGCAACGACGTGCGCGGTATCGTAAAGGCACTAAAGGCCCAGGGGCGGGGCGACGTAACGTAGGGATAAGCACCCAAATCGGGGTGGTCAGGGCCGACGGGGAGCCCAGCCTGCCCGACGGGAGCTCAGCCAGCCTGGAGGGGAGCCGGAAGGACCGAGGGGAATCGCGCAGATCGCGCCAGGTCGGGCCCGCGAAGCGGAAACGACGGGTGGGATCGCGCCGGATCCGCGTGGGATCGGTATGAAACGATCACGCCGCGGATTCCGTCGAACTCGGGACCACCGGGGGGACCGACCATGAGCCGACACACCAAAGAAGCGCTCGACTCGCTGCGGGGAATCCCGCTGTTTTCCGGGGTCAAGGACGACGACCTCGCGCGTATCGCGGACCTCCTGATCGAACGTCGCTTCCCGAAGCACAAGACGATCGTCGAAGAGGGGCTGCCTGGCGACTACATGTACGTGATCCGCGAGGGTCGCGTGCAGGTGTCGAAGCTCTCCGACGACGGCCGCGAGAAGATCCTCGAGTTCTTCGAGGCGGGCGCCTTCTTCGGAGAAATGTCGCTGCTCGACGACGCGCCGCGGTCCGCGAGCGTGCGCGCCCTGACCGACACCCGCATCTTCGCGCTGTCTCGCGCCGACTTTCTCGGGATGATGCGACGCTCCCCCGACATCGCGATGGCGGTGGTCCAGGAGCTGACCCGTCGCCTTCGTGACACCGACGAGCAAGCCAGCTCGCTGTCCTTCCAGCGCGTCACCCAGCGGACCCAGGGTCTCCTGCAGCGCCTCGCGAAGGAAGAGTCGGACCGCGTGGGTCGTCACATCACGCCGGCACTCACCCACCAGCAGATCGCCGACATGATCGGGACCTCGCGCGAGACGGTGACGCGCGCGCTGAAAGACCTGAAGACCGAGGGCTGGCTCGAACAAGAGGGCAAGCGCTACCTCGTTCCCTCGCCCTGAGCCCACGGGCCAGACCACACGCACCGAGGCCCACAGGCGCCTCCAGAGCACGGCCGGGGCCACCGATCAGTGGATCCATGGTCATCCACGATCCCGCCGTCGCTGCAGCGGTGTGGGAGCATTCGAGCGCCGGCGTATTCGCCGTCGATCGCAACGGTCGGCTCGCCCTGATGAACGCGGCCGCCGAGCAGATCCTCGGCGTCGGCGTCGGCGCGCGGGCGCAGGCGGGGGCCCACTTCGAGGAGACCCTCGCGGGTCACCCGGCGCTGGTGCGGCTGCTGCGCGAGGCGCTGGCCGGACGCCCGGCCCTATCCCGGGCCGAGATCGGCCTGGGGCCCGCCGAAGACGTGCGGACGCTGGGCTTCTCGCTCACCACCTGGCCAGCCGAGGACGGCGACCTGGGCGGTGTCGCGCTCGTGTTCCGGGACCTCACGCCGATCGAGCGCTCCGACGAACGCCAACGCCAGCAGGAACGCCTCGCGGCCCTCGGCGCGATGGCCGCCGGGTTGGCCCACGAGCTCCGCAACCCACTCGCGGGCATGGAAGTGGCCGCCGGCCTGCTCGAGCGGCGCTTCAAGCACGACGCCGAGAGCCTCGAGCTCGTCGGCGACCTGCGCCTGCAGCTGCGCTCACTGAGCGACACCGTGACGGCGAGCCTCGACTTCCTCCGGCCCGTGCAGGTACGCCGTGAGTGTCTCGATCCCGTCGAGTGCCTGGAGGACGCACTCTCGGTGGCGTTGAGCCGGGCGCCCGCTCCCGATCGCGTGGAGCGCCGCTTCGCAGCGGCCCTCCCGGCGTTTTCGGGGGATCGCGCGCTGTTGGGCGTCGCCCTGACGAATCTGCTCATCAACGCCTGCGAGGCGTTGCTCTCGCAGTCCGGTTCGGCGTCGCGGCTCGAGCTCGGCCTCGAGGTCGGTGCCGCGCCGGAATTGACGCGCGCGGTTCGTGTGGACCAGCCCGGGACGCGCGAACGGGCTCCCGCCCGCGAGCTGCGCATCGCGGTCGCCGACAACGGGCCGGGGATTCCGACCGACCAGCGCGACAAGATCTTCGACCCGTTCTTCACCACGAAGGAACGCGGCTCCGGGATCGGTCTGGCCCACGTCCAGAAGATCGTCGCCGCCCACGGTGGCAGCCTCTCGCTCACGACCTCGGCGGCGGGCAGCACCTTCCTCGTGCACCTGCCGCTCCTCGAGGAGGGCACATGAGCCTGGCGGGCGCCCGCATCCTCGTGGTCGAGGACCACGCTCCGCTGCGGCGCGGAATCGTGGCCGCGCTGCGCGACCGCGGAGCCGATGTCGAGGAGTGCGACCGCGGCGACACAGCGCTCGCGCGGGTGAGCGACGCCCACTCGGGCGGGTACGACGTGGTGCTCACCGACCTGCGCCTACCCGTTGCCGACGGACTCGAGGTACTCGCGGCCGCGCGTGCCCGTGACGAGCGCTGTTCGGTGCTCTTACTGACGGCCTACGGGAGCGTCGACACCGCGGTGCGCGCAATGCAGGCCGGTGCGTTCGACTTCCTCGAGAAGCCGGTGGACCTGGCTCAGCTCGAGCTGCGCATCGAGCGCGCCCTGGAGCATCGGCGGCTGGTGGGTGAGGTGCGCGAACTGCGTGAGGAACGCGCCGGGCGTGAGGCCGCGCGCGAGGTCGTCGCGCGCGACCCGGCGATGCGCGACGCGCTCGAGCTGGCCCGTCGCGTGGCCGCGACGCGCTCGAACGTGCTGATCACGGGCGAGACGGGGACCGGCAAGGAGCTGATCGCGGGCCTGATCCACCGGGCCTCGACGCGGTCCGGGGCGCCGCTGGTGCAGGTGAACTGCGCGGCGCTGCCCGAGACCCTGCTCGAATCCGAACTCTTCGGGCACGAGCGCGGTGCATTCACAGGCGCGGACCGGCGCCGCGCGGGACGCTTCGAAGAAGCGAGCGGGGGCACCCTGTTCCTCGACGAGATCGGCGAGCTCTCGGGTGCGACCCAGGCGAAGCTGCTCCGCGTGCTCCAGGACCAGCGCTTCCACCGGCTCGGCGGGAACGAGGCGCTCCACACGGACGCGCGGATCGTGGCGGCGACGAACCGGGATCTCGAGGCGGAAGTGCGGTCCGGCGCGTTCCGGGAGGACCTCTTCTTCCGCCTCGACGTCATCCGCATCGAGCTGCCGCCCCTGCGGGAGCGTCCCGACGATCTGGTCGAACTCGCCCAGCGCTTCCTGCAGGAGTTCGCAGCCGGCCGGGACAGCGCACCGCGCGGATTCGCCCCGGATGCGCTGCGACGGCTGCGCGCCCACCGCTGGCCGGGAAACGTGCGCGAGCTGCGAAACGCGATCGAGCGCGCCGAGCTGCTGGCGCCTGGGGCGACGATCCGGGCCGAGGATCTCTCGCTGGTCGAGGCGGCTCCCGCGGAGGATGCGGCTGCCTGGCGCCCTCAGCTCCCGCCCCCGGGCTGGACCCTCGATGACTGGGAGCGTGCGCTGGTAGAGGAAGCCTTGCTCCGCACCGGCTACGTTCAGAAAGACGCCTGCGAGCTGCTCGGGATCAGTCGGCGAAAGCTGAACTACATGATCCAGAAGATGGGCATCACCCACGAGCGCTGGCGTCGCAATCGGCCGACCACCGACGCCTCGGACGACGCGGAAACCCCGGATTCCAAAGGGCTTGATTCCCGTCCCCGTTGAATGAACCCTACCCACCCACCCGGTTTCCAAGCCCCTGGACGGGATCCCCTGTCTCGTCCCCCTAGAGGTAAGAGCTTCGATGCGCGTTCTCGTTTCCGACCTTCGTGTACTGGTCCTCGGCCTGTTGGGCCTCGTGCTGCTCGCGGGCGCCTGTGGCTCCGACGAGTCCGCGCTGGCCGACCACTTCGACCGCGGTGAGGAATACCGCGAGAACGAGCAGTGGGAAGAAGCGATCATCGAGTACAAGAACGTGCTCCAGATCGATCCGAACCACGGGGGAGCGCATTTCGGGCTCTCCCAGTCGTTCTTGAGCTCCGGCAAGACCGCGGAGGGCTTCTGGGAGCTGCGCGAGGCCGTCCGCACGGATCCCGGCAACCACGAAGCCGCCGTGCAGTTCGGCCAGCTCTCGGTCTACGCGGGCGAACTCGAGGAGGCGCTCGAGCGCGCCAACGCCGTGATCGCGGCCGAGCCCAACAACGAAAAGGCGTGGCTCGTGAAGGGGCAGGCCCACGAGGGTCTGGAACAGCGCGACGAGGCCCTGGCCGCTTTCGAGAAGGCGGTCGACGTGAAGCCCGACGACGACGCGGTCCTGCTCGTCCTCGCCAACTTCCACCGTCGGGCCGGGGACCGCGTGCGCGCCGAGCCGCTCTTCCGGAAGGCGGCCGACGACCATCCGTCGACGCGCTCGTTGCTCGCGTTGGCAGGGTTCTACTCCGAGGACAAGGACCGCGACGGCGAAGCCGAGGGGGCCTACCGCCGCGCCCTGGCGGTCGCCGAGGACGGCGACATCGAGCGCTCGTACGGGCTGCTCGGCAACTACCTCTACGCGCGCGAGCGGCCCGACGAGGCGATCGCGGTCTTCAACGAGGGCATCGAGAAGTCGGTCGATCCTCTGCCGCTCATGTACCGCCTCGCGCGGATCTACCTCGGTCAGGGCAGGGAAGACGATGCGAACGCGCTGATCGAAGAGGCGACCACGAAGGTCACCGACGATCCCCAGCCCTATCTCACCCTGTCGAGCTATCGCGGCGCCCAGGGCGACCTGGCCGGTGCGCTCGAAGCCGCCGAGAACGCGATCCGCGTGGCTCCGGACAACGAGAACGGCCCGCTTCGCAAGGCCGAGGTCCTGCTCGAGATGGGCTACCGCGACGGCGACGAGGAGTTGACGAAGCAGGCCCGCGAGCTCGTCGATGGCGTGCTCGAGAAGGAGCCCTCGAATCCGGGCGGCCTGTTCGTGCGCTCGAAGCTCGACCTCGCCGAGGTGAAGCTCGACGACGCGATCCAGGGCCTCCGAGCGGCGATCGACGTGCGTCCGGACTGGGCCGAGGCCCACTTCCTGCTGGGTTCCGCACTGCGCATGAGCGGTCAGCGGGCGGCCGCCCGCACCGAACTCGCGCGGGCCCTCGAGATCGACGCCTCGCTCTTCGAGGCACGCCGGGTCCTCGCCGACGTGCACGCCGATCTCGGCGAGCACGAGTACGCCGTCGAAGAGGGACGCCGCTACCTGCAGATCAACCCGGGGTCGAACACGACCCGCATTCGCGTGGCCCAGGGCCTGATCCACATGGGTCGGATCGACGAGGCCCGCACCGAGATCGAGTCGATCCCGGCCGAGGCCCGGGACGAGCAGGTGGAGTTCGCCCTCGGTCGCATCCATCACCAGATGGGCGACTACGAGACGGCTCACCAGTTCCTGCTCGCCGCGGTCGAGCGGCGCCCGGATCACCCCGAGATCTTGAGCAGCCTCCTGGCGACGGAGGAGCGACTCGGGAAGACCGACGACGGCATCGCGCGGGTGCTGAAAGCGGTCGAGGACAACCCGGACTCGTCCTCGCTGCAGCGACTCCTCGGTGTCATGTCCCTCGCGCAGGGCAAGCCCGAGGACGCGATCGCCGCCTTCGAGAAGGCGATCGAGATCGACCCTTCGGACATGACGGCCTATCGCAACCTGGCCGACGTGTACGCGCGCACCGGTCGCACGCAGCAGATCATCGAGACCTACGAGAAGGCTCTGGAGCAGCGGCCCGACCAGCCGCGTATCCATCACTTCCTCGGCGTGCTCCACGAGATGGGCGGCCGCACCGATGTGGCGGTGAAGCACTACGAGAAGGCCATCCAGTTCGCCCCGGATCTGGCCGAGTCGAAGAACAATCTCGCCTATCTCTACGCCGAGTCGGGCGAGAACCTGGATCGGGCACTCGACCTCGCCCAGGACGCCAAGGCGCTTCTGCCCGACGATCCCAACACGGCCGACACGTTGGGCTGGGTGCTCTACCGGCGCGGCGTGCCCGGGGCGGCGGTGGGCTACCTCAAGGAAGCCGAAGCCGGGCTGGAGTCGGACGATCCGAATCTCGGGCTCATCCGCCACCACCTCGCTCTGGCCTACAAGGAGAGCGGCGAAAAGGAGAACGCCCGGTCGGCCGCGCGGCGCGCGATCGAGGCCCATTCCGAGTTCGTCGAGGCCCAGAAGGCCCGTGGGGTCCGCAATATGCCCCCGCCGCCGTGGCTCGGCGAGGCGAAGAGCATGGTGGAGAGCCTCTAAGCCCTCGCCAGCGCTCGATTCTGCGTCCCCTCGCCGGTCCCGCTCGGGCTCCGGGAAGGGTCAAGCCCACTCGGTGGCCGTCCGATAACTCTCCGGTGCAAGTGCACCCGCTGCGGGTGCGACAGCCGGAGGGTGGCGATGAACGCCTGGAAGCGGACGTTGGGGATGGGTCTCGGCCTGTGCATCGGGGCGGCGACGCCGTGCTTCGCCGAGTCGGTGGAAGCGGTGGACGCACCGGAAGCGGCGGCTCTGGAGACCTCGATCGAAGAGGTCGCGGAGGCGCCGGCCGCCATGGCGGACGCGGCGGACGAAGATGTCGCCGTCGAGCCCGCGGCCCTGGACGATGCGATGCCGCTCGAGGATGACAGCACGTGGGACGAGACCGCCGACCTGGCGGCCGAGACCGCGGAGGGCGCGGATGCGCCGGTGGCCGAGACGCCGGCCGAGCCGAGCGGACCGGTTCTCGGGGCCGTGGGATACGACTCGGCGGGTCAACCCGGTCGCGTCCACGTCGTCGCATCGGGCGACACGCTCTGGGACATCTCCGACGCCTACCTGGGCACGCCCTGGGTGTGGCCGTCGATCTGGCAGGACAACGGGGACATTGCCAACCCCCACGTGATTCACCCCGGGGATCGCATCTGGATCACTCCGAACGAGATGCGTCGCATTTCGGCGGAAGAGGCCGAGGTGTTCCTGACCAACGCGCCGGCGCCCGAGGAGAGCTTCGAGACCGTGCCGGCCGCGCTGGACACCGAGACCGAGGAGCCCCCGGTCGCGATCGTGCAGCCTTCGCTCGTTCCTGAAGAGGCCCGCATGGTCCGCGTCTCGTCGCTCGAATCGGCGGGTCTGATCTCTCCGCAGATGCTGACGAGCGCCGCGAGCGTCGTCGGTCGCGTGCCCCAGCGCCTGCTGATGAGTCAGGAAGATCGCGTGTACCTCGGTCTGGGCGAGAGCGAGGTCGCGGTGGGCGACGAGTTCACCATCTTCCGTACCAACGAAAAGGTGACGGACCCGGACACGGGTCTCCTGCTCGGCTACCACGTGGAGATCGTCGGTTGGGTGCAGGTCGAGGAGACCTTCCCCGAGACCTCTCTCGCGTCGATCCGCATGTCGACGGGCGTCGTCGAAGAGGGCGACCGCATCATGCCGCGCGAGCCGGTGACGCCCGAAGTCGCGATGCGCGCGGCTCCCGACGGCGTCGAGGGCAAGATCAGCTACTTCCCGAAGCGCCGCGTGCTGATGGGATTCTCCGACTTCGTCTACCTCAACCGCGGCACGCTCGACGGTGTCGAAGTCGGCAGCCCGCTCGAGGTGTACCGCCCCGGCTACGGTGCGGTCGAGGTGTCGCGCGACGAGCGGGTGGAAGTGCCCGATCGGGTCGTGGCCCAGATGCTCGTGGTGAAGGCTTCCGAAGAGTCTGCCGTCGCGCTGGTGATCTCCACGGCGACCGAGCTCGAGCTCGGGGATCGCTTCCGCGGCGCCACGCAGTAGCACGCGTCTGCGCCGGAAACGTGTCATGCTCCCGGGGACCCCGGTCCCCGGGAGTTTCGCGTGTCCGACCGCGAACCGGCCGCTGACCGCGTAGCGCGCGATCCCGCGCACCTTCGAACCCAGCGTTCCAACCCCGACCGGTTGGATTGGTTGGCGCTGCAGCTCGCGGGGGCGCTACGCGCCGCACCGACGACCGAGGCCCTGCGCGACGCTGGCTCGCCGCGCCTCGCCCTGGCGCGGCTTCCCGCGCGCGCGCGCCCCACGGCGAAGGCCGTCCGCGCTGCGGCCCAGCGCATCGCCGATCGCGGCGTGACGTTCCTCGGCTGGGGCACCGAGGGCTACCCGCGTCGGCTCGCCCCCCTCGTCGATGCACCTCCTGTGCTCGGCGTCCGGGGGCATCCGGAGGTGCTGTCACGTGACGCCGTGGCCATCGTGGGAAGCCGCGCCGCCACCGCCTATGGCCTGGGTGTCGCGCGGCGCCTGGCCGCCGCGCTGGCGGAAGCCGGCCTGGTGGTCGTCTCGGGGCTCGCCTACGGCGTCGATGCGGCCGCCCATCGCGGCTGCTTGTCCGCGGGAGGCACGACCGTCGCCGTGCAGGCGTGCGGTCTCGACGCGGTCTATCCCGCGCGACACCGAGCGCTGGCCGACGAGATCGCGGCTACGGGGGCGGTCGTCTCCGAGTTCGCACCGGGCCAGCGCCCGCGCCGCGCGTTCTTCCCCCTGCGGAACCGCCTGATCAGCGGGCTCGCCCGGGCGGTCGTGGTCGTCGAGGCCCGCGAACGCAGTGGTTCGCTGACCACGGCCCGTCACGCGGCGGAGCAGGGGGTCGAGGTCTTCGCGGTGCCCGGGCCGATCGACGGCGCCTCGCACCGGGGCTCGAACGGCTTGCTGCGCGAAGGCGCGGCGCCGCTGCTCGAGCCCGCTGACCTGCTGGACGCGCTGGCCTGGCCGCGGGTGGAGGTTCCGGAGGCGGCCCCGTCCCCTCCGGCGGGTCCCGCCGACCGGGTGCTGCGCCGCCTCGCCCACGAAGGCGCGGATACCGAGACGCTGGCGGCGATCCTGGCGCTCCCGCTCGAATCGCTCGCGGCCACCCTGCTCGAACTCGAGCTGGCCGGTCGGATCGAGCGCGAGCGGGACGGCCGCTGGCGGCTCCGGGCCTGAGCTATCCTCGTCCGTCTCCACGTTTCGCCTCTCCCCCTGGATTCTTTCGGAGCCGCGCTTGCAGGTCCTCGTGATCGGGGCGGGTCTCGCGGGTTGTGAAGCCGCCTGGCAGGCGGCCCGCCGCGGGCTCGATGTCACTCTCGTCGAGATGAAGCCCCTCGAACGCTCGCCAGCGCACCACTCGGACAGCTTCGCCGAGTTGGTGTGCAGCAATTCCCTGCGCTCGAATCGCACCACCCACGCGGTGGGCCTGTTGAAGGAAGAGATGCGGCGGCTGGGCTCGCTGGTGCTCGCCGCGGCGGACGAGGCGGCGGTGCCGGCGGGGCAGGCGCTGGCGGTGGATCGCGAGCTGTTCTCGGCCCGCATCACCGAGACCCTGCGCGCGCATCCGCGGGTCCGCATCGAGCACGCGCGCATCGACACGATCCCCGAGGACCGCCCCGTGATCCTCGCGACGGGGCCCCTCACCGCGGGCGGTCTCGCCGACGAACTCCAGCGCGTGGTCGGAGAGGAGTCGCTGTATTTCTACGACGCGCTCTCGCCGATCGTGTACGCCGACTCGATCGACATGGAGATCGCCTTCCGGGCGTCGCGGTGGGAGGACGGGGAGGGCGACTATCTGAACCTCCCGCTCTCCCGCGAACAGTACGAGACGTTCCACGCTTCCCTGCTCGAAGCCGACACGGTTCCGCTGCACTCCTTCGAGCGCGCGCTCTACTTCGAGGGATGCCTCCCCATCGAGGAGATGGCGCGGCGCGGGGTCGACACCCTTGCCTACGGTCCGATGAAGCCCGTCGGATTGCGCGACCCGCGCACCGGCGAGCGCCCCCACGCGGTCGTCCAGCTCCGCCAGGAAGACAAGCGCGGGGTGCTCTACAGCCTGGTCGGATTCCAGACGAAGCTGCGTATCGGCGAACAGCGACGCCTGCTCCGCACACTGCCCGGCGCGGCCGAGGCGGTGTTCGCGCGCTTCGGCTCGGTGCATCGCAACACCTACCTGAACGCGCCCCGACACCTGGGGCCGAGTCTCGAGCTGAACGCGAAGCCCGGGGTCTATGTGGCGGGTCAGATGTCGGGGGTCGAGGGCTACGTGGAGTCCGCGGCGTTGGGCGGGTTGGCCGGGATCCACGTCGCGCATGCGGTTTGCGGGCGCCCGCTGCTGCGACCGGATCCCACCACCGCGCACGGTGCACTGCTCGCCTTCCTCGGTGGCGCCGACGCGAAGCGCTTCCAGCCGATGAACGTGAACTTCGGCCTCTTCCCGCCCCTCCCGGGCAATCGGAAGCTCAAGCGCCGCGATCGCTACCCGCTGCTCGCGGAGCGCGCCCTCGGCGAGATCGACCGCTATGCCGACGCCGTGGCGCCCGAGGGTTTCGCATGAGCGCGGTGCGCAACGCCCAGGCCGAGCGCGACGCCTTCGAGCAGTTCCTGGCGGCGGAGCGAAACCTCTCCGCGCACACCCAGCGCGGCTACCTCGCGGACCTGCGTCAGTTCGGAGCGTTCCTCGACGGGTCGGTACCGGGCCGCGAGGCCACCGCCGAGCACGTCCGCGACTACCTCGCGTCCCTCCACGGCAAGCGCCACCCCGCCACGCTCGGGCGCAAGCTCGCTGCGCTGCGCTGCTTCTTCCGATTCGCGGTGCGTTCCGGCTGGCGCGCGGGGGATCCGACCGAGGGGATCCCGACGCCGCGGACGCCGAAGCGCCTGCCGCGACCGCTCGCCGTCGACGACTGCGTCGCGCTCGCCGAGTGCGAGCCTGCGTCCGTCAAGGGCGAGGCGGGTGCCGACCCGAGCGAACGCGACCTGCGCGATCGCGCGCTCGTCGAGGTGCTCTATGGCGCCGGCCTGCGCGTGTCCGAGTTGGCGGGGCTCGACCTCGCCGACGTCGACGCACGCCGCGGTGACGTGCGTGTGCGCGGAAAGGGCGGGAAGGAGCGGGTCGTCCCGTTGCCGCGCGCCGCTCGCGAGGCGCTCGAGACGTACCTCGGGATGCGCGCAGCGGGTCGGGGATCGGACACGCCGCTCTTCACGACGCTGCGCGCGCCGAAGGAAGCGCGGCGCCTCGGCGTCCGCGACGTGCGCCGCGTGCTGCTGCGTCTCGCGCGCGCGGCCGGGCTCAACGATCGCGTGCATCCGCATCGCCTGCGCCACAGCTACGCGACCCACCTGCTCGACATGGGCGCGGACCTGCGCGAGATCCAGGAGCTCCTGGGTCACGCGAGCCTCTCGACCACCGAGAAGTACACGGCGGTCTCGATGGAGCGTCTGGCCGAGGTCTACGACCGCGCGCACCCGCGGGCGCGCCAGCGCAGCAAGGCGCCGCGCCCGAAAGAGGAGTCTTCATGAAGCGCGAAACCGTCCGCTCGACCACGGTCGTGGCCGTCCTGCGCGACGGCAAGGTAGCGATGGCCTCCGACGGTCAGGTGACGGTCGGCGAGACCGTGATGAAGCAGGGTGCGCAGAAGGTGCGCGCGTCGTCGAACGGAGAAGCGCTGATCGGCTTCGCGGGTGGCGCCGCCGATGCGTTGGCGTTGATGGAGCGCCTCGAGTCGAGGCTCGAGGCCCATCCGGGCAACCTGCGCCGCGCGGCCGTCGAGCTTGCCAAGGAGTGGCGCACCGACCGGGTGCTGCGGCGGCTCGAGGCGATGCTCCTCGTCGGCAATACCGATTGCGTACTGGTCGTGTCGGGCAACGGAGACGTGATCGAGCCCGACGACGGCGTGGCGGCGATCGGGTCCGGCGGGAGCTACGCCCTGGCCGCGGCCCGTGCGCTCTTCCGCCACACTGAGCTCCCCCCTGCCGAGGTCGCGCGGCGCTCCCTCGAGATCGCCGGCGAGATCTGCATCTACACCAACGATCACGTGACCCTGGTGAACCTGCCATGACCGATACCCCCAGCTTTACGCCGCGCGAAGTCGTCTCGGAACTCGACCGCTACATCGTGGGCCAGCCCGAGGCGAAGCGAGCGGTGGCCATCGCACTCCGCAACCGCTGGCGACGACGCCAGGTGCCCGAGGAGCTGCGCGACGAGATCGCGCCGAAGAACATCATCATGATCGGACCTACCGGCGTCGGGAAGACCGAAGTCGCGCGTCGGTTGGCGAAGCTCGCACAGGCGCCGTTCCTCAAGGTCGAGGCGTCGAAGTTCACCGAGGTGGGCTACGTCGGTCGCGACGTCGAGTCGATCGTGCGCGATCTCACCGAGCTCGGGGTCGCCCTGGTCCTCGAAGAAGAGAAGCGCGCCGTCCGCGCGAAGGCCGAGGAGCAGGCCGAGGAGCGCCTGCTCGATGCGCTCCTGCCGCCTCCGATCGTGTCGCCCCACGGACCAGCGCCCGACCCGCAACAGGCGATTCCGCTCCCCGCACCCGACGCCGGCTCCGACACCAGTGCGACCCGCGAGAAGCTGCGACGCATGTTGCGCGAGGGAGCCCTCGACGACCGCGAGGTGGAGGTCGAGGTCGAGGATGGGGGTGGCGCGAACCCGAGCGTCTCGCTGTTCACGCCCCAGGGCGTCGAAGAGATGGGCATGCAGTTCAAGGATCTGCTCGGCGGCCTGCTCCCCCAGAAGACCCGGCGTCGCAAGATGCGCGTGGCCGAAGCCCGCGAGGTGTTGTCCGCCGAGGAGGCGACGCGCCTGGTCGACATGGACACCGTGCGCGAGCAGGCGATCGCGCGGGTCGAACAGAGCGGCATCGTGTTCATCGACGAGATCGACAAGGTTGCCGCCGGGGCGGCCGGCAAGGGCGGGCCCGACGTCTCCCGAGAGGGCGTTCAGCGCGACCTCCTTCCGATCGTCGAGGGGTCGACCGTCCAGACGAAGCACGGTCCGGTGGCCACCGACCACGTGTTGTTCATCGCAGCTGGCGCCTTTCATGTGGCGAAGCCCTCGGATCTGATCCCCGAGCTGCAGGGGCGGTTCCCGATTCGCGTGGAGCTGACGTCCTTGGGGCAAGAGGATTTCGTGAAGATCCTGACCGAGCCGCGCAACTCGCTCGTGCGCCAGTACTCGGAGCTACTCGCCACCGAGGACGTCCACCTCGAGTGGAAGGAGGACGGGATCGCCGCGATCGCCGCCTTCGCATCGCGCGTGAACGAGCGCTCGGACGACATCGGCGCCCGACGCCTGCACACGGTGATGGAGAAGCTGCTCGAGGAGCTCTCCTTCGAGGCCCCCGACCTCGGCGGTTCGCAGCAGGTCGTCGACGAGGCCTTCGTGCGCGAGCGCCTCGAGAGCCTGGTCGAGGACGAGGACCTCGCGCGTTTCATCCTCTGAGGGCCCCGGCGGCCCTCGCGCGCCGGTACGGGTTGCGCGACCTTTCCCCGGAACCGGGTGTCAGGGGGGATCCATGAAGCCGGCACAGCGCGTCCTGGTCCTGGACGAAGACCGCGCCACGCGCGAGAGCATCCGAGATGCCCTCGCCGAGGCGGGCATCGGCAGCGAGCTCGCGACCACGGCGAGTGAGGCCCAGAAAGCCATCGAGGATCCCCGCGTCGCTTGCGTGGTGCTCGACGTGCGCGCCGGGGCCCAGGATGCGCTCGGGTTGCTGGCCTGGCTCCAGGAGCAGCAGCCGAGCCTGCGGATCATCGCTCTGGCCGGCCATGTCGATCAGGACCTCGTGCTCGAGGCGCTGCGGCGCGGCGCGTGTGACTACCTGGCGAAGCCGATCCATCCCGAAGAGCTGCGACTCGCCATCGAGCGCGCCTTCGAGGGGCAAGCCCTGTCGGCGGGTTGGGACTCGCTGCGTCATCGCCTCGCGCGGTTGGCCGAGCACGTAGAGGGTCTCGAGCGCAGCGCGCGAGAAGAAGACGAGGACGCGCTCCTGCGTCGGTTGGTGCTCGCGGCGGGCGACGTGCTCGATGCGCAACGCGTCTCGGTGCTGCGCCTGGTGCCCGAGGGACGGCTGCGGGTCGTCGCCAGCGAGGGATTGCCGGCGCCCGAGCACGATCTGGACGAAGCCCTGGTCGACGAGAGCGTCGCCGGGTTGGCGCTCCGGGAGGGCTACGCCCTCGCCATCGAGAACATCGAGTCCGATGCGCGCTGCGTCGGACGCGGCCAGCGTCCTCACTACGGCAGCGCGTCGGTCGCGCTCGCGCCCCTGCTCGGCGACTCCGGTGCGCTCGGCGTGCTGTGTGCCACCGACCGCGCCGACGGTGGCGTCTTCGGCGAGGAGGACGTGTGTCTCCTGCGGCTGCTGGCGCAGGCGGCGCAGGGCGCCTGGGCGCGCTTCCACGCGGCACCCTCCGAGGCGGTGCCCAGTGGCGAAGATCCCCACCTCGAGCTCGTGCGCGAGATCTGCGACGGCATCACCCGTGAGCTCGACCCCGAGCGCGTGCTGCAGGCCGCCCTGCGGCCCGTCGCCCGGATCGCCTCGGCCCGCGTCGCCTCGCTCTATCTCGTCGACGCTCGCGGTCGGCTCGCGCGCCAGGCCCAGTGCGAGGTGAGCGACGGAGACCATCCCGAGCTTCCGATCGACACGGGTCTGACCGCGAGCTGCCTGCACTCGGGCAGCCTGGTGGCCACGGACCACCCCGATCGCGACTCGCGTTTCGACGCGCGGACGGACGCGCCCGAGAGCGGAGTTGCCGGTCCGCTGCTGATCGTGCCGCTGCGGGTCCGCGAGCGCGTGCTCGGCATCGCACGCATCCACGCCGCGCCCGAGGCCGGCGCTTCGTCGCGGCTCGGTGAACTCGTCGCCGGACCGCTCTCCGCGGCGGTCCGCAACGTCCTCTTGTACCGTTCCCTGCTCGATTCCGTAGAAGACGTCGCCCGCGCCCGGCGCGAGGCGGAGGAGCGCCGCACCCCATGAAGGACCTGATCGACAAGGCCGAGATCCTCGTCGAGGCGCTGCCCTACATCCGACGCTTCGCCGACTCGACGATCGTGCTGAAGTACGGCGGCAGCGCGATGAGCGACCCCGCCCTACGCGCCTCGTTCGCTCGCGACGTGGTGTTGCTGAAGTACATCGGCCTGCGTCCGGTGATCGTGCACGGCGGTGGACCCCAGATCGGGCAGACCCTCGAGCGACTCGGCAAGGAGTCGACCTTCGTGAACGGCCTGCGGGTGACCGACGACGAGACGATGGACGTCGTCGAGATGGTGCTCGGCGGCAAGGTCAACCGGGAGATCGTGGCGCTGATCCAGCAGGCGGGCGGTCAGGCGATCGGCCTGACCGGCAGCGACGGTGACATGATTCGCGTGACGCGCCGCACGACCGAAGACCGCGACCTCGGCCGGGTGGGCCGCGTGCGCGGAGTCGACCCGGAGCCGATCACGGCGGTTTCCGACGCGGGCTACGTCCCGGTGATCGCCCCGATCGGGGTGGACGACGACGGCGTGACCCACAACGTCAACGGAGACGAAGCGGCGGGGGCCGTCGCCCAGGCCCTGCATGCGGCGAAGCTGATCTTGTTGACCGACGTCGAAGGTGTCCTCGACGGGAGCGGTCAGCTGATTGCGCAGCTCAGCGTGGCGGACGCGCGCAAGCACATCGACGAGGGGACGATCCGCGACGGCATGATCCCGAAGGTCGAGTGCTGCGTGGCGTCGCTCGAATCGGGAGTGAACCGAGCCCACATCGTCGACGGTCGGGTCCTCCACGCGGTGTTGTTGGAGATCTTCACCGACGGCGGCGTCGGGACCCTGCTCGGACGCTGACATGCCGAAGGACTTCCTCAGCCTTGCCGACTGGAGCGCTCCTGCGCTGCGCGAGATCCTCGCGCGTGCCGCCGAGCTGAAGCGAATGCACCACGCGGGCGAGCGACCGCAAACTCTGCAGGGTCGGTCGCTGGCGATGTTCTTCGAGAAGCAATCGCTGCGCACCCACGTGACCTTCGAGGCGGGGATGACCCAGCTCGGTGGCCACGCGATCTGGCTGCGGCCGGAACAGGTCGGCATCGGCACGCGCGAGACGGCCGCGGATGTGGCGGGGAACCTCTCGCGCTGGGTCGACGTCCTGGTCGCCCGTACCTACTCGCATCACCTGGTCGAAGAGCTCGCTGCCGAGGCGCGCATCCCGGTGATCAACGGCCTCACGGATCTCCTGCACCCCTGTCAGGTGATGGCCGACCTCCAGACCGTGGCCGAGCGCGCCAACCTGGACGACGCGGTGATCGTGTACATCGGCGACGGGAACAACATGGCCCACAGCCTGATGCACGGGGCCGCGGTGCTGGGCCTGGAGCTGCGCCTGGCGACGCCCGAGTCGCACCGTCCGGCGCGCCGGATCCGGAAGCGCACCGAGGAGCTCGCAGCCCAGAGCGGCGCGAAGCTCAGCTGGACCGAGGACCCGCGCGAGGCCGTGACCGGGGCCGACTTCGTCTACACCGACGTCTGGACCAGCATGGGCCAGGAAGACGAGCACGAGGCGCGTCTGCGGATCTTCGAGCCGTACCAGGTCAACGCCGAGTTGCTCCGCCTGGCTCCCGACGCCTGGGTGATGCACTGCCTGCCCGCCCACCGCGGCGAGGAGATCACCGATGAGGTCCTGGACGGCGAGCGCAGCATCGTCTTCGACCAGGCCGAGAACCGCCTCCACGCCCAGAAGGCGATCCTCGAGCGGGTGCTGGGCGCATAGTCCGAACGCCTGACCTTCGGCTCGAACCACTGCCCCCCGGGGTCCGCCGTCCTACGCTGCTGTGTGTAGATCGCTCTCCGCGGTTTCCCGGCCTGCCTCGAGGGTCCTAGAGGCAGCGGCCCGGAAGCGAAGCCCGCGAGCGGCCAGATGTGCCTCAGCTTTTCGCCGTAGCCAGCCGAAGAGCCTCCCACGTGGAGTCGAGGCGCGTGGTCTCGACCCGGGGGAGTGCATGCATTCCAGTGGCAGCGGAAACGACGCGGACGCGCGACGGCCGCGGCTTGCGCCCGGGTGGGAAGCACACGCGACGTCCTTGAGTCCATCGGAGGGGTTCTTGCTCTCGCGGATCGACGGACATACCAGCTGGGGCGTCCTGCGCCAGATTGGTGGGCTCATGCCCGAAGAGGTGGATCTCGCGCTCGAGAGCTGGTTGCAGACCGGTCTCGTGGTGCTGGACGATCCCGCGACGGGTGCCGCCGAGGCAGAGACCGGGAGCTCGGCTGCGGAAGCCGACGCTGCGCAGAGCGCCCCGACCGAAGCTCCGGCCGCCCCCGCCGGCCCGCCGCAGATCGACGACTCGGCGATCGACGCGTCGCTGGATCTCGACGTGGATCTGCAGAAGCGGATCCTCACCATGGACGCGACGCTCGGCCAGGCGACCTACCACGAGATCCTCGGGATCGAGCGCGGCGCCGACAACAAGCAGATCAAGCGCGCCTACTTCAAGCTCTCGAAGGTGTATCACCCCGACCGCTACTTCCGGCGGAACATCGGGGAGCATGCGACGCGCCTCGATCGGATCTTCAAGCACGTCATGGAGGCGTACGAACTCCTGTCCGACCCGGCGACGCGGACGGAGATCGAGCGCAGCATGGCGCAGGCCCCGACGTCCAGCGAGACGTCGGCGGCTCCCGCAGCCGACGCGAAGCCCGCGGAGAAGAAGCAGCGGCCGGCGGGCTACAAGAAGCCGACCCGCATGGAGAACCTCCAGCGGCTCCGCAACGCCTTCAAGATGCCCGAGAAGATGCAGGAGGAGCGGCGCTTCAAGTCGCGTCAGTTCTTCGAGGCGGCGCGCTCCGCCGCCGAGGGCAAGCGCTGGCTGGAGGCCGCTGCGAGCGCTCGACTCGCGATCGCCTTCGACCCGTGGAACCGCGAGTTGAAGCAGGAGTTCGCGAGCATCCAGATGGAAGTGAACGCCGTCCGCGCGGTCGACTTGATTCGGTCGGTCGAGGACGGCTCCGAGACCGAGGGCATCGCCGACCTGCTCGAGGAAGCGGTGAGCTATCGGCCGGCGGACCCGGACATCAACGGGCGCGCGGCGCAGCAGGCCCTCCGGTACGGGATGCTGAAGCCGGCGCTCGAATACGCGAAGTCGGCCTGTGAGCTGGAGCCCGAGAGCGGGCCCTACCACCTGGCGCAGTGCCGAGCCCTGCGGCGCCTGGGGAAGCTCGAGGCCGCGAAGCGGGTATTGACGGTCGCCGGCAAGTTGTTGCCGGGCGACCCGGAGATCGCCGAGGAGCGGAAGCTCGTTCGGCTGGGACGGAAGCGCTGATCGGAGGCGAGAGATGAGTCGAGTCATTGGAATCGATCTCGGGACCACGAACTCCTGTGTCGCCGTCGTGGACGGCGGCAAGCCGGTCGTCATTCCCAACACGGGTGGCTACAAGACGAGTCCGTCGATGTTCGCCATCTCGCAGGATGGAAAGCGTCTGGTGGGGCACCTCGCCAAGCGCCAGGCGATCACGAACGCACAGAACACGGTCCACGCGGCGAAGCGCTTGATCGGACGTCGCTTCGAATCGCCCGAGCTGCAGAAGGCGATCGAGCTCTTCCCGTACAAGATCGTCGAAGGGCCGAACAGCGACCCCCGCGTACTGCTGGGCGACAAGGCCTTCAGCTGCTCGGAGATCAGCGGGATCATCCTGCGCGAGATGAAGCGCGTTGCCGAGGAGTACCTCGGGGAGCCGGTGTCCGAGGCCGTCGTGACCGTTCCGGCGTACTTCAACGACACCCAGCGCCAGTGCACGAAGGACGCGGGCAAGATCGCGGGTCTCGAGGTGTTGCGCATCATCAACGAGCCGACCGCTGCGGCGCTGGCCTACGGGATCGGCTCGACCGCGGAAGAGAAGATCGCCGTCTACGACCTGGGTGGTGGCACCTTCGATATCTCGATCCTCGAGCTCGCCGAGGGCGTCGTCGAAGTGCTCGCGACGGCGGGCAACACCTTCCTCGGCGGTGAGGACTTCGACCGGCGCATCGTCGAGTACGTGCTCGAGGAGTTCAAGAAGCAGGAGGGCCTCGACCTCCGCGACGATCTGATGGCGCTCCAGCGCCTGAAGGACGCTGCGGAGAAGGCGAAGTGCGATCTCTCCGCGATGGCCTCGACCGAGATCAACCTGCCGTTCATCACGAACGACGCGAACGGGGCACGCCACCTGAACCTCGAACTCACCCGTGAGACCCTCGAGGACCTGGTGGGCGACATCGTCAGCCAGACCATGAAGAGCGTGTCCCAGTGCGTCGAAGACGCGGGCCTCACGCCGGCGGACATCGACCACGTCGTACTCGTGGGTGGTCAGACCCGGACGCCGCTGGTCCAGAAGGCCGTCACCGACTTCTTCGGAAAGCCGCCGCACCGCGGCGTCAACCCGGACGAGGTCGTCGCTGTGGGCGCCGCGATCCAGGGCAGCGTGCTCGTGAACGACGACAGCGACCTCTTGCTGCTCGACGTGACGCCGCTCTCGCTGGGGATCGCGACCTTCGACGGCCACTTCGCGGCCTTGATCGACCGCAACACCACGGTGCCGGTCCGGAAGTCGCACACCTTCACCACCACCCGCGACGACCAGTCGGCCGTGAAGATCCGGGTGCTGCAGGGTGAGAGTGAGCGCGCCGACCAGAACCATCTGCTGGGCGAGTTCGTGCTGAGCGACATCCCGCCCGCGAAGAAGGGCGAGCCCGAGATCGAGGTGTCCTTCGACATCGATGCGAACGGCATCGTCAACGTCTCGGCCCGCGACCTCGCGTCGGGGAACGAGCAGTCGATCACCGTGAACACGACCGGCACGCTCAGCGACGAAGAGATTCAGGAGATCATCTCCGAGAACGCGGACGTGGAACTGCCCGACGGCGTCTGATCCGCTGGCTCGGAAGGGAGAATCGCCATGACCCCCAGGTCCCGCTCATTGATGGATTTCATCCAGGCGCCGGTGCTCGTCGGCGATCCGGATGGCCGCGCCGTCTATGTGAACCCGACCTTCGAGGAGCAGTTCGGCGTGACCTCGGAGGAGGCCGCCGGCAAGCCGTTGGCGAACCTCTTCGAGGGGGGCGGACGCGAGGCGGTACTGCTCGCCGTGGCCCAGGTCTGTGACGGCAGCGCGGGGAGCGCGGCGCGCTTCAAGCTCCGCGTCGAGGACCGGGGCTACGCCGTGGTCGCCTCACCCGTGGAAGCCGACGGCGGCCGCGTCGGCGTGATCCTCTTGCTCACCGACGAGCCGCCCGGTGAGAACCGGCTGCAGACCTTCCGTCGCGAGATCGTCGAGCCCCTCGACGAACTCGACGCGTGCCTGCAGGGCCTGGCCGACGCCGGCCTCAGCGCCGATCAGCTCGTGCGTCTCCAGGAGGGCGCGACCGCCCTCGAGCGGATGCGCAAGTGGGCCAGCGCCGTCGCCGCCGGCCTGACCGAGGATTGCCGCTAGCGACGCGCCTACTCGGGCCGCGCCAGGCGCAGCCCCTGCAGTCGGATGAAGCCCGTCGCGTCGCTCTGGTCGTAGCCGCCCGCCTCGTCGAAGGACGAGAGGCTCTCCGAGTAGCGCGAGACCGGGGAGCGACGGCCACAGACCTGCACCGCGCCCTTGTAGAGCTTGAGGCGCGCGTCGCCGGTCACGCCCTTCTGTGACTCGGTGATGGCGGCCCGCATGAACTCCATCTCCGGCGCGTACCAGAAGCCGTTGTAGATCAGCTCGGCGAAGCGCGGCGAGAGGCGGTCGCGCTCGTGCATGAGGTCGCGGTCCATCGTGATCGACTCGACGGCCCGGTGAGCGGCGTGCAGCAGCGTGCCGCCAGGGGTCTCGTAGACGCCGCGCGACTTGAGTCCGACGAAGCGGTTCTCGACCATGTCGACGCGCCCGATCCCGTGCTCGCCGGCCAGGCGGTTCGCACGTCTCAGCAGGTCCGCCGGGGACAGCGACTCGCCATCGATCGCCGTCGGAACGCCGTCTTCGAAGGAGACGATCACCTCGCTCGGGGTGTCCGGCGCGTCCTCGGCGGAGCGCGTGAGGATGAACATGTCCTCTTCGGGGGCCCGCCACGGATCTTCGAGGATCCCGCCCTCGAAGGAGATGTGCATCAGGTTGCGATCGATCGAGTAGGGCTTCTCGAGCGTGGCGGTGGTCGGGATGCCGTGCTTCTGGCAATAGGCGATGCAGTCGGGCCGGGACTGGAGATCCCACTCGCGCCAGGGTGCGATGATCCCGAGCTCGGGGGCCAGCGCGCGGAAGGTCAGCTCGAAGCGCACCTGGTCGTTGCCCTTGCCGGTGGCGCCGTGGGCGACCGCGTCGCAGCCGGTCTCGCGCGCGACCTCGGCGTGGTGCTTCGCGATCAGCGGGCGCGCGAGGGCGGTGCCGAGCAGGTACGTGCCCTCGTAGATGGCGCAGCCCTGGATCGCGGGGAACACGAAGTCGCGCACGAACTCTTCCTGGACGTCGCGCACGATGCAGTCGAGCGCACCCGTGGCCTTCGCCTTCTCGGGAAGACCGGTGAGCTCCTCTTCCTGTCCCACATCGGCCGTATAGGCGACGACTTCGCAGTCGTACTGATCGATGAGCCAGTGCAGGATGACCGAGGTGTCGAGTCCGCCGCTGTAGGCCAGGCAAACCCGCTTGAAATCGCGTCGCGACATGGGGGACCTCCGAAGCGCGAGGACAGTAGCAGCCGCGCGCCGGGTCGCGCTGGCGCCGCCGCTCAGTCCTTGCGCGTGAGGAACGCGAGCAGCGACGGCAGGCAGAGGGGCAGGGGGTCGACCCGCGGAGCCAGCTCGCGACCGAGACCGAAGACCATCGAGAGCGTGCGCGCGTAGAGCAACAGCTCGGTGGGCAGGCGCAGGCCCGGCGTTTCGCGCAGCAGGCCCACCGCCTCGTCCTTGAGTGCGAGCACGGCCTGCCCGCGCATGCCGAGCGCGCCACCGCCCGCCGCGATCCGGTCGAACATGCCCTGCACGGCGCTCGCGACGCCCGGCCGCGCCCCGGCCTCGATGGCGCCGATGCGTTCCATGCCGTCGACGAAGCCGTCGGTGTCACGCTGCAGGAGCGCGAGCATGCCGCTGCGCAGTTCGCGTTTCAGGGCGTCGTCGAGGCGTCGCGAGAGACCGAAATCGACGAAGAGCAGGCGCGGGGCTTCGCGGGCTCCCGGCTCGTCGACGACGAAGAGGTTGCCCGGGTGAGGGTCCGCGTGGAAGAGACCGTCGACGAAGACCTGCTTCGCGTAGGCACGCGTGAGGATGGTCACGAGCGTCTCGCGATCGGCACCCAGCCGCGCCAGGCCGGTCTCGTCCTGGAGACCCACCGCCGGCACCGCGCGAACCGTCAGGACCCGGCGGCCCGAGTGCGACGCGATCACCTCGGGCACCACGATCGACGGGTCCGATGCGAGGTTCGTCGCGATCTCCGCCGCCACTGCGGCTTCGGCGCGAAAGTCGAGTTCCTGGCGGACGTGGCCAGCGAACTCGTCGAAGAGCGCCTTGGCGTGCTCTCCACGCTGCAGCAGCCGTCGGAACCCGAAGCGGAGCCAGGCCAGGTCCGCGTCGAGCCCCCGTTCCAACCACGGGTACTGGACCTTCACGATCACCGGATCGCCACCGTGGAGTCGCGCGCGGTGCACCTGGGCGACCGACGCGGCACCCATCGGTGTCGGGTCGAAGGCCTCGAAGCGCGCCTCGAGCGGCTCGGACCACTCGGCTTCCACGACGCCGCGGATCTGAGAGAAGGGCAGAGGAGGGACCGCGTCGCGCAGGCGCCGCAGCGCTCCGATGCTCGACTCGGGAAACCGGTCGGGCCGAAGGGCGGCGAACTGACCGAGCTTCGCGAAGGGACCCTTCAGTTGGCCACAGGCGTGGGCGACCGGGACGAGGGCGGCTGCCAGGGGTTCCGGGTCGCGCCGCAGGCGCGCGCGCAGCCACGCACTGCCGGCGCCGACGACGGCGCGAGCGAACCACCACGCCTGGGCCAGACCGGCGCGTCGGGCCCAGGTCCGATCGGACCAGGCCGGGCGGGCGGTGGCGGCAGACGGAGTGGGGGTCGGCGTTCCGACCGCCGCGATCCTCAAACGCATTCCCCCGCTGGCGCGCGCTTGGCTTCCCGTTGCGCGGCGTGCGCAGCGGGTTCGCGGTCGCGCTTCGTTCCGAGCCCGCTTGTCAGAGATGCGAGCCCGCTCGTCAGGAATCCGAGTCCGCTCGCCAGGAGTCCGATCCCGCTGGCCCAGGATCCGAACCCGCGGTCCGGCGTCGGGTTCCGCGTCGCTCTAGTCTATCGAAGCGCGTCGTGGTGCCGACGCGCGGGGGGAGTGATGCAGCAACGCCGCACGGGGGTGGCGCGGGCGCTCAGCGTCGCGTTGTGCGCCGGATTCGCGCTCTGCGCGGCCTGCGTCGACCCGCACCCCGAGCCGGCGCGCGACGGTTTGCCGCGAGACCTTTACGCGGTCGCTTGGCTCGACGCGCGGACGGCCGTGGCCGTGGGCGCGCGCGGAACCCTCCGCCGCTCCGACGATGCGGGGGCGCATTGGGAACGCCTGCCTTCGCCCGTGGAGACCGGTCTCTACGACGTCGCCTTTGCCGACACCCAACGTGGCTGGGCCGTCGGTCAACGCTCGGTGATTCTGCGCACCGACGACGGCGGTCGCAGCTGGGTGGCCCAGACCCATCCGCGGGCTGGGGAGGGCCTGCCGCTCCTCGCGGTGCACGCGCTCGACCCGGAGCGAGCGGTGGCGGTCGGGGCCTGGGGCGCCCGCATCTTCACGCGGGACGGGGGGGTCCACTGGGAAGACCACTCCCTCGTGGTGACACCGGAGGATCCGCGTTTCGCCTGGCTCGACGACGCCGACCAGGTGCGCGTGCTCGCCGGCGAACGGGTCTACGACGACGTTACACTCCAGGATGTCACCTGCCGAGCGGGCCCGGGGCGGTGCTGGATCGTCGGCGAGTTCGGCCACGTGCTCTCCAGCGAGGGTGGGGACGGCGCGCTCGCCCACGGCCGGATCGAGACCGGCGTCTCGCCACTCGAAGTGCGCTTCGAGGCGGGCAGCAGCGAACTCGGAGCCGAGGTGGAGCGGGACCTCGCCGCCTGGATCGAAGCGCTCACCGACACGGCGGACGCGCGGATCGAGTTGGGCTGGACGCTGGGCCCGGAAGCGCGCGGCGCCCCCGACCTCGCCGCCGCCGAGCGCGCCCTGGAAGCGGCGGAGGCGCGGCTCGCGGCGGTCCGTGCGCTCCTGTTCGAGGCCGGTTGGCAGGCGGAGCGGGTTCGCGAGCAGACGCCGATTCCCTGGGAGCGGCTCGAGGCCCCCGACGCCTCGGCGGACGTCACGGCCTGGCTCGGACGACACGCTCGCGAGCGCGCAGCCGTGACGCTCACGCTGCGGGCCGAGCCGATGCTCTTCGCGGTCGACTTCGACTCGGCTACGCGGGGTCTCGCCGTGGGCGGGGCCGGGGTCTGGCTCGAGACGAAGGACGCGGGCGCCCACTGGCGACCGGCGCGCCTACACGCCACCGACGCCCTGTTCGCGGTGGCGCACGGCCCCGACGGGCCCCTGCTCGCCGGGGCGGGCCCCCAGCTCTTCGCCCGGCAGAGCGGGACCTGGCGGCCGGTCCTCGCGACCTCCGGCTTCGTGCGCGATCTCGCGTTCCACCCCGGCGCGCCCTCGGTGCTCGCTGCGGGCGAGGACGGCCAGGCGATTCCGGTCCGCCTCGAGGGCGAAGCGGCCTCTCCCCGCTGAGCCGGCGCCGCTCGCCGTCACCCGGGGTGTTCGCCCCGCACCTCTCAAGCCGGCAACTCGATCGGCCGATCCCTTGGGTTGCCTCCAGACTTTCGGAGAGGGGCCATGGATCTCGTGAACGCACCCGCGCGGGTCGTCTGTGTCGACGATTCGCGTCTGACCCGCGCGCTCGTCCAGGACGCGCTCGAGGGGCGCGTACAGCTGGAATGTCACGAGAGCGCCGAGTCGGCCCTCGCATCGATCGAACGCGTGACGCCCGATCTGATCCTCTCGGACCTGCAGATGGAGGGGATGTCGGGGCTCGACCTGCTCGACCGCGTGCGGCGCAGCGTGCCCGACGTGCCCTTCGTCCTGTTGACGGCGCATGCGTCGGTCGAGTCGGCGGTGCAGGCGCTCCGGCGCGGTGCCACGGACTATCTCGAGAAGCCCGTTCAACAGGAGCACCTCGTCGCGCTCGTCGAACGGCTGCTCTCGCACCAGCGCCTGGTGCGCGACAACGAACGACTGCGAAGCGCGGTCCGGACCCTCGAGTCGTGTCGCATGTTGATGCACTGCCTCGACCCGGGCGAGGTCTACGCGGTCGCGCTCGACCTGCTACTCCCCGCCCTCGATCGCGAGCTCGGCCTCGCCTTCTTCCGTCGCGATTCCATCCAGGGCTCGGACGGGCTGGCGTTCCGCGGCTTCGACGAGGACCAGGCCACCGCGCTGCAGCAGCGTCTCCACGACCAGAAGCCCGACGGCGATCTCTTCTCGGTGCAGGAGGCGTGCGTGGCCGAGACGGGCCCCGTCGCCGACGCGCTCGCCGACATCGGCGTCGGAGCCGGCCCGGCCCTGTTGGTGCCGCTGCGCGGCGCCGAGTCCGAAGAGGGCTTGCTGTGGGTGCCCGAGCAGGGACGCCCGACCCGCGAGAGCGATCTCGAGAAGGCCCAGCTGATCGCGGCCCACGCAGAGCTCGCCCTCGCCAACGCCGAGCGGTACCACCGCGCCAAGGAGCGCGCGTTCATCGACGACGTCACCGAGGTCTACAACGCGCGCTACCTGCTCCAGGCGACCGAGCACGAGATGCGCCGGGCCGAACGCTCCAAGAAGGAGCTGTGCGTGCTGTTCCTCGACCTCGACCGCTTCAAGCGGGTCAACGACCAGCACGGACACCTGGTGGGTTCGAACGTGCTGCGCCACCTCTCCCAGGTGCTCCGCGACTGCATCCGTCAGGTCGACACCCTGGCCCGCTACGGCGGCGACGAGTTCACGATCCTGCTGGTGGACACGGGCCACGAGGGGGGCGTCGCCGTCGCCGAGCGCATCCGGCGGACCGTCGCCGAGACCGTCTTCGAAGGGGAGGGCGGGACCCCGATCCGCCTCACGATCAGC
Source organism: Myxococcota bacterium (assembly GCA_039030075.1). Taxonomy (NCBI): domain Bacteria; kingdom Pseudomonadati; phylum Myxococcota; species Myxococcota bacterium. The sequence continues at coordinate 52,309 of JBCCEW010000031.1, forward strand.
ATCGGGGTGGCGACCTTCCCGAGCCACAGCGCCGATCGCGAAGGCATGCTCGACCTCGCCGACAAGGCGATGTACCGGGCGAAGTCGCTCGGCCGCAACTGCGTGTGCTCGGCCGCCGACCTGGATCGCTGAGCCCGCGGAGGCCCGCCCAGGCGTGGCAGCCGGCGGCTGCCTCTGCTAAGCAAATGCCCGTTTTTGCGAGGCTTTCCGAGGGTTCCCCCGACGTCGGCCCGCTCCTTCGGGGATCTCCCCAATAACCCCCCACAAATCCCCGAGTGGTCGCGGTCTCTGCTCCGAGACCCGCACGCGGGGGCCGACCGGGCCGCCGCCCCGCGGCGTCGCCCGGCGCGCGGGCCGATCCGGCCCCGCCCATCAGGAACCACCATGCCGACCCAAGGGATCTCCTCGTCGCTCCGGAGTGCCTCGTGAGCGCCCCGGACCCGGGCCTCGACGGCCAGGCCGGGCTCCGCCGCAGCCACGCCGCTGGCGACGTGACCCCCGCCCTCGTCGACCAGGAGGTCGTGCTCGGCGGCTGGGTGCAGCGACGCCGCGACCACGGCGGGGTCATCTTCGTGGACCTCCGGGACCGCGAGGGGCTGGTCCAGGTCGTCTTCAAGCCCGACACCTCGCCCGAGTGCCACGAGAAGGCCGGCCAGCTGCGGTCCGAGTACGTGGTGCTGGTGCGCGGCCGCGTCCAGCGACGCTCGGAAGAGACCATCAACCCGAACCTTCCGACCGGCGAGATCGAGGTGCTGGTCGACGAGCTCCGCATCCTGAACCGCGCGACGCCGCCGCCCTTCGCGATCGAGGAAGAGGCCGAGACCGACGAATCGACCCGGCTCACCCACCGGGTGCACGACCTGCGCCGCCCGCCGCTCCAGCGCGCCCTGCGCCTGCGCCACCGGCTCTACCAGTCGGTCCGGACGACCCTGTCGGGGCTCGACTTCCTCGAGATCGAGACGCCGATGCTCGCGAGGTCGACGCCCGAGGGTGCGCGCGACTTCCTGGTACCGAGCCGGCTCCAGCCCGGGGAGTTCTACGCGCTGCCCCAGTCGCCCCAGATCATGAAGCAGCTGTTGATGGTCTCGGGCTTCGACCGCTACTTCCAGATCGCGCGCTGCTTCCGCGACGAGGACCAGCGCGCCGACCGCCAGCTGGAGTTCACCCAGATCGACCTCGAGCTCTCCTTCGCCACCGTCGAGGACGTCCTCGAGGTGCTCGAGGAAGTGACCGTCGCCGGCTGCGCCGTCGCGGGCCTCGAACTCGAGCGTCCCTTCAAGCGCATCGGCTTCCAGGAGGCGATGGACCGCTACGGGATCGATCGCCCGGATACGCGCATCCAGCTCGAGCTGGTCGACCTGACCGACGCCTTCGCCGAGAGCGAGTTCCGCGCGTTCCGCCAGGTGGTGGACGGCGGCGGCATCGTGAAGTGCCTGCCGGTGCACGACGCCTCCGAGATGTCGCGGGGCCGGATCGATCGGCTCGAGTCCTTCGTGCGCAAGGAGCTCGGCGCGAAGGGCCTGGCCTGGATCCGCGTCGAGGCCGATGGCAACTGGCAGTCGCCGATTGCGAAGTTCCTGTCCGACGCCGAGAAGGCCACCATCACCGAACGCACCGGCGCGAAGCCCGGCAGCCTGATCTTCTTCCAGGCCGATGAGGCAGCGCGCGCCAACGCGATCCTGGCGCGTCTGCGCGTCGATCTCGGCGAGGAGCTCGGTCGGGTCGACGGCCGCGCCCACGACGTGCTCTTCGTCGTCGACTTCCCGCTCTTCGAGAAGGACGACGACGGCAAGCTCACCTACGTCCACCAGCCCTTCGTGGCGCCCCTCGAGGAAGACCTCGAGCTCCTGGCCAGCGATCCGGAGGCAGTCCGCGGCACCCACTACGACGTCGTCATGAACGGCATCGAGCTGGGTTCGGGGAGCCTCCGCAACCACCGCTCGGACGTCCAGCGCCGGATCTTCGAGATCATGGGCTACGCGAAGGCCGAGACCGAAGAGCGTTTCGGCTTCCTGCTCGAGGCCCTCGACGCCGGAGCGCCGCCCCACGGTGGCTTCGCCTTCGGCTTCGACCGCTGGGCGATGCTGCTGGCGGGGGCCGAGAGCCTGCGCGACGTGGTTGCGTTCCCGAAGACCCAGCGCGGCCAGGATCTGCTCATGCAGGCCCCGTCGCCGGTCGCCGGCGAGCAGCTGACCGAGCTGTCCCTGCGCGTGCGGGCTCCCCGAAAGGAAGGCAGCTGATGCGGCGGGCCCTGGCGGCCGCGCTCGGCGTGTGGGTCTTCGCCTTCGCGGCGGGCGCCCAGGCCGAGCGGGTGCACGTCGTCCAGCCCGGTGAGACGCTCTGGCAGATCTCCGAGCGCTGGGCCGGAGACGCCGATCGCTGGCCCGAGCTCTACCGGGCGAACCGCGACCAGATCAAGGATCCCTCCCTGCTCTATCCCGGGCAGCGGCTGGCGATCCCCTACGCCGAAACCGCCCACGAGGCCGGCGAAACCACGCCGCCGGTCTCGAGCCCGCCCGAACCCTGATTTCCCGCGGCCCCGACGGGCCGCGGGATGGCGCGTCGCAACAGATGCGCTTATATCGCCACGCTTCGTGAATCAGGCACCCGATCGATCGATCGGCCCGACCGTCCGAAGCACCCCCCAGCGCGCGGCCCCGCCGGGCGCCCCCACGAGAGGAAGAGGATCTCCCCATGGCACGCAACAAGATCGCCCTGATCGGGGGCGGCAACATCGGCGGCGTTCTCGCGCAGGAAGCCGCCTTCCGTGAGCTGGGTGACGTCGTGATCTTCGACGTCGTCGAAGGTCTGCCCCAGGGCAAGGCGCTCGACATGGCCGAAGGCGCGCCGGTACTCGGCGCCGACTCCGACATTTCGGGCACCAACGACTACAAGGACATCGCGGGAGCCGACGTCGTGATCATCACGGCCGGCCTCGCGCGGAAGCCGGGCATGTCGCGCGACGACCTGCTCAACACGAACTTGAAGATCATGAAGCAGGTGGCCGAGGGCGTGCGCGACAACGCCCCGAACGCCTTCGTGATCGTCGTGTCGAACCCGCTCGATGCCATGGTCTACACCTTCAAGGAAGTCTCGGGCTTCCCGAAGAACCGTGTGGTCGGCATGGCCGGCATCCTCGACTCGGCCCGCTTCCGCGCCTTCGTGGCCTGGGAGCTCGGCGTGTCGGTCGAAGACGTGAACGCGATGGTGCTGGGCGGCCACGGTGACACGATGGTGCCGCTGATCCGCTACTGCACCGTCGCTGGGATCCCGGTCGAGCAGCTGATCGCGAAGGAGAAGATCGACGCGATCGTCGAGCGCACGAAGGGCGCCGGCGGTGAGGTCGTCGGGCTGCTCAAGACGGGCTCTGCGTTCGTGTCGCCGGCCCTGTCGGCGATCGAAATGGCGGAGGCCCATCTCAAGGACAAGAAGCGCGTCCTCGCGTGCGCCTGCTTGTGCGAGGGCGAGTACGGCGTCAACGGACTCTATGTCGGCGTTCCCTGCATCATCGGGGACGGCGGCGTCGAAAAGGTGATCGAGGTGGAAATGGACGCAGAAGAACGGAAGCTGTTCGACGCCTCGGTCGAGCACGTGCGCACCCTCGTGGCCCAGATTCAGCTGTGAACGTCCACGAGTACCAGGCAAAGGGGCTGCTCCGGGACTTCGGTGTCGCGGTGCCGCAGGGCAAACTGGCCACCACGCCGGCCGAGGCCGAAGAGGCCGCACGCGCCTTGGGCAGCGACGTCGTCGTCGTGAAGGCCCAAGTGCACGCCGGCGGTCGCGGCAAGGGCGGCGGCATCAAGCTGGCGAAGTCGCCCTCCGAGGCGAAGCAGGTCGCGAGCGAGATCCTGGGCATGACCCTGGTCACGCCCCAGACCGGCGCCGAGGGCAAGGTCGTCCGCAAGGTCTACGTCGAGGAAGGCTCCGCGATCGCGAACGAGCTCTACCTGGCGATCGTGCTCGACCGCGCCGAGGAGAAGCTCGCGATCATCGCGTCGACGGAAGGCGGCATGGAGATCGAGGAGGTCGCCGAGAAGACGCCCGACAAGATCATCACCGTGCTCGTCGACCCGAACCTCGGCATCCAGGGCTACCACGCCCGCCGCGTCGGTTTCGGCCTCGGGCTCACGGCCGATCAGGTGAAGCAGATGGAGGTCTTCCTCGGCGGGCTGTACCGGCTCTTCGTGGAGAAGGACGCGTCTCTCGCCGAGATCAATCCGCTCGTGGTGACCGAGGGCGGCGATCTGATCGCGCTCGACGGCAAGCTGAACTTCGACGACAACGCGCTGTACCGGCACCCGGATATCGCCGAGTGCCACGATCCCGACGAAGAGGATGCGCGCGAGCTCGAGGCGAAGAAGATCGACCTGGCCTACGTCGGTCTCGACGGCGAGATCGGCTGCATGGTGAACGGCGCCGGTCTGGCCATGGCCACTCTGGACATGATCCAGGTGTGCGGCGGCAGCCCGGCGAACTTCCTCGACGCGGGCGGTGGCGCCGACAAGGAGAAGGTCAAAGAGGCCTTCAAGATCATTCTGCGCGACCCGAAGGTGAAGGCGATCCTCGTCAACATCTTCGGTGGCATCGTGCGCTGCGATCTGATCGCCGAAGGCGTGGTCGCGGCCGCTGACGAGCTCGGTGTGGAAGTGCCGCTGGTGGTCCGGCTCCAGGGCACGAACGCCGAGGAAGGGCGGGCGATCCTCGCGAAGTCGAATCTGAATATTACGCCCGCCGAGACGCTCGGCGAGGCGGGTGAGAAGGCCGTCGCGGCCGCGCGCGGTCAGGGGTAAAGCATGTCGATCCTCTGCGACAAGAACACGAAGCTCCTGATCCAGGGCATGGGCCGCATGGGCCAGTTCCACGCGAAGCTCTCCGTCGAGTACGGCACCCAGGTGGTCGGCGGCGTGGCTCCCGGCAAGGGCGGCCAGACGATCGAAGGCATCCCGGTCTTCGACACCGTGAAGGCCGCCGTCGATGCCACCGGCGCCAACGCGTCGGTGATCTTCGTCCCGCCGCCGGGTGCGGCGGATGCGATCCTGGAAGCGTCCGACGCGGGTATCGGGCTCGCGGCCTGCATCACCGAGGGCATCCCCGCCATCGACATGCTGCGCGCGAAGAACGCGCTCCACGACTCGCCGATGCGGCTGATCGGCCCGAACTGCCCGGGCGTCGTCACGCCGGAGCAGTGCCGGATCGGCATCATGCCGGCGCAGATCACGCGCCCCGGCCCGGTCGGAGTGGTGTCGCGCTCGGGCACGCTCACCTACGAGGCCGTCGACCAGCTCTCGCGCATCGGCATCGGCCAGTCGACCTGTCTCGGGATCGGCGGCGACCCGGTGATCGGCACGACCTTCGTCGACGCGCTCGCGCTCTTCGAGGCCGACCCGGACACCGAGGCGGTGGTGATGATCGGTGAGATCGGCGGCAACGCCGAGGAGACCGCGGCTCAGTATGTGAAGGACCACATGAGCAAGCCGGTCGTGGCCTTCATCGCCGGGCAGAACGCGCCTCCGGGCAAGCGCATGGGGCACGCGGGCGCGATCATCGCGGGCGGCAAGGGCGCCGCGAGTGACAAGATCGCCGCACTCGAGGCCGCGGGTGTGGGTGTCGCGCGCTCGCCCGCCGACATCGGCGAGACCCTGGCGAAGCACGCGCCGTCCCTCGCGAAGTAGCGGGGCGGCGCGTCGGCGCCGCAAGCCAGAGGAGGGCTTCGCGTGGAGCTCCTACTCGTGCGCCACGGGCTGCCCGAGCGTGTCGAGAACGAGGACGGTCGGCCGGCCGATCCCCCGCTCTCGACCGAGGGGCACGACCAGGCGGCGCGCGTGGGCCGCTGGCTCGAGTCGGAAGCACCGGGCGCGCTCTACGCCAGTCCGCTGCGCCGGGCCCAGGAGACCGCAGCGCCCCTGGCGGGCACGCTGGGGCTCGACGTCGGGATCGAGGCCGGCATCGTCGAGCTCGACCACCAGTCCGACTACTACATCCCGCTCGAGACGCTGAAGGCCGAGGACTACGAGCGCTGGCAGGCGCTCATCCAGCGCGGCGAGCTCTACGCAGGCGTCGACATGGAGCGCTTCCGCCGGGACGTGGTCGACTGCATCGAGGCGTTGATCGCGAAGCACGCGGGACAGCGGATCGCGATCTTCTGCCACGGCGGCGTGATCAACGCCTGGGCCGGGCACGTGCTCGGGATCGCGGACCCGTTCTTTCTCGACGTCGGCTACACCGGCGTCAGCCGCTTCCTGGCCGCTTCGAGCGGCGAACGCAGCGTGCGCAGCCTGAACGAACTCGCCCACCTGCGCGACGCCTAGCGCCGCGCGACGCGGGCGCTCCGGCTAGGCGCCGTCGACGGTCCAGGTGTCGCCCGAGTGGAGCAGGGCGGCGAGGTCACCGGCGCCCTTCTTGGCGACCGCAGCCTCGACCTGCTGCTCGAGCAGGGCCTCGTAGGCCGGCTTCTCCACCGCGCGGAACACGCCGATCGGCAGCGGGAAGGACGGGCGCTGGAGGCTCGCCAGCGCGAACGCGTAGGCCGGGCTCTCGTGGCGCTCATGGTGCACGGCGACGCCCTTCGCGGCGGGGTCCTCGTCTTCGCCGAGCGCAACGATCGAGGGGATGCCGTTCTCGATGCGGATGCCGCGTCGCTGGTCGGGCGGTCCCCAGACCAGCGGCTGGCCGTCTTCGAGCACCAGCGACGCCTCGATGCGCTGCTTGCGGTCCTCGAGCTCGATCCATTCGTCGTCGTTGAAGACGGGGCAGTTCTGCAGGATCTCCACGAACGCGGTGCCCTGGTGCGCGTGGGCGCGGCGCAGGGTCTCCTGCAGGTGCGGCGCGTTGGTGTCGACGGTGCGGGCGACGAAGGTCGCGCTGGCCCCGAGAGCGAAGGCGACCGGATCGATCGGATGGTCGATCGCGCCGTCGGGCGTCGACTTCGTCTTCATCCCGACCAGCGAGGTCGGCGAGTACTGGCCCTTCGTCAGGCCGTAGACCCGGTTGTTGAAGAGCAGCACCTGGAGGTCGACGTTGCGGCGGATGGTGTGGAGCAGGTGGTTGCCGCCGATCGAGAGCCCGTCTCCGTCGCCGGTCACCACCCAGACCGAGAGGTCCGGCCGGCTGGCCTTGATCCCCGTGGCGAAGGCCGGCGCGCGACCGTGGATGGTGTGCATGCCGTAGGTGTTCATGTAGTAGGGGAAGCGACTCGAGCAGCCGATCCCGCTCACGAACACGAAGTTCTCCTTCGGGATGCCGAGCTCGGGCATCACCCGCTGCACGTTCGCGAGGATCGAGTAGTCCCCGCAGCCGGGGCACCAGCGGACTTCCTGGTCCGAGGAGAAATCCTTGCTGGTGAGCTTCACTGCGCTTTCGGCCATCGGTACGTGCCTCGGAATTCGAACGGGTTCGGTTTTCGGGCGAGCAGGGCGTCAGGCCAGGAGCGTGTCGATCCGGGCCCGGATCTCCTGCACCTGGAAGGGCTGCCCCTGCTGCTTGATCAGGGATTCCGCCGGGATCAGGAAGCGACTGCGCAGGAGCATGTGGAGCTGGCCACCGTTGAGCTCGGCGACCAGCACCTTCTCGAAGCGCCGCAGGACTTCCTCGAGATTCGACGGGAACGGGTTCAGGTGGCGCAGGTGGATGCTGGACACGGCCTGGCCGGCCTCGCGCGCCTCCTCGACCGCCGAGGTGATTGCGCCCTCGGTGCCGCCCCAGCCGACCACGAGCAGATCGCCGCGATCGCCGCCGTGGATCTCCACCGGCGCCAGGTCCTGGGCGATGCGCGCGACCTTCTCGGCGCGCAGCTCGAGCATGCGCTCATTGTTGGCCGGGTCGTAGGAGACGTTGCCGGTCTCTTCCTGCTTCGAGAGGCCGCCGATGCGGTGTTCGAGGCCGGGCGTACCCGGGATCGCCCACGGCCGCGCGAGGGTCTCGGGGTCGCGCTCGTAGGGCTGAAAGCCTTCCGCCTCGGTGCGGTAGGTGACCGGCGCGCGCCGCAGGCTGTCGACGTCGGGCACCAGCCAGGGCTCGGCACCGTTGGCGAGGTAGCCGTCCGAGAGCACGATGACCGGGGTCATGTACCGCACGGCCAACCGGAACGCCTCGAGCATCGTGTAGAAGCAGTCGCCCGGCGACGAGGCCGCGAGCACCGGAACCGGGCTCTCGCTGTTGCGTCCGTGGAGCGCGAGCAGCAGGTCGGCCTGCTCGATCTTCGTGGGCATGCCCGTCGACGGGCCCGAGCGCTGGATGTCGACGACCACCAGGGGCAGCTCGGTCATGACCGCGAGCCCGAGCGCTTCCTGCTTGAGCACCATGCCCGGGCCGCTGGTCGTCGTGACGGCGAGGTCCCCGGCGAAGGCCGCGCCGATCGAGGCGCTGATCGCCGCGATCTCGTCCTCGGCCTGGAAGGTCTTGACGCCGAAGTGGCGGTAGCGCGCCACTTCGTGAAGCACGTCACTCGCCGGCGTGATCGGGTAGGCGCCCAGGAACACGGGGCGTTCCATCTGGACCGCCGCGCCCACGATGCCCCAGGCGAGGGCCTGGTTGCCGGTGATGTTGCGGTAGGTACCCGGCTGGATCTTCGCCTTCGGGAGCACGAAGGAGCGCGAGAAGAGCTCGGTGGTCTCGCCGAAGGCGTGGCCGGCCTTCAGGACCTTCTGGTTCGCCTCGAGCACAGCGCCGCTGAAGCGGGACTCGAGCCAGCGCAGCGTCGGCTCCATCGGTCGGTTGTAGAGCCAGAACATCAGCCCGAGGGCGAAGAAGTTCTTCGAACGATCACCGTCCTTGGAGCCGAGGCCGAGGCCCTGGACGGCTTCCCGGTTCAGGCTGGTGATCGGAATCTCGACGAGC
>JBCCEW010000032.1 GCA_039030075.1 Myxococcota bacterium
CGCGCATCGACGCGGCCCAACCGGCTGGCGTCGACGACTTCATTGGCGAGCAGCAGGTCGTCGCCGAGTCCGGCGGCGGCCATGCCCTCGACCTCCCGCACCGTCGCGCAGGTGAAGGTGCGATGGCCGTGGGCGGCCTGGCGCTTCGCGAGCGATGTGCACTTGTGCGCCTTCACGTGGGGCCGCAGGCGCGCCCCGGGCAGCGCTTTGGCCATCGTCGCGAGGTTGTGCTCGAGCGTCTCGGCGTCGACGAGGAGTGCAGGGGTCGTCAGGTCGGCTACGCGCACGGCGGGTTCCTCCGTCGCGCAGCGTACCCCCACCGAAGGGGGTGCGTCAGCGCAGCGCGGCGACGCAGGTGGCGCAGAGCACGTCGGGCCCGAGCCCATTCCCGGTCACGGCGATGTGGGCCTCACCGCCGCGTTCGATCGACTGGCCGCAGTCCGCGCAGCGGGCTTCGCGGTTCAAGAGGAGGGGCTGCCAGCCCAGCACGTCCGGATGGTCCTCGGAAGGCGTCGCACCAGCGCCGTCAGCCGCGGGCTCGGGAGCCGGCTCCGGGCTCGGATCGCGCGCTTCCCAGCGGGCTCCGCGACGCCGTCCGCGCTGCCGCCGGCGAACCCGCTCGCGCGCCGCTTCGGCCTCGTCGACCACGTCCTCGAAGAGGTCGCCCATGTTCTCGGTGACGCTCTCGACGACGCTGAAGGTCTCTTCGAGCACGTTGCGCACCAGGTTCGAAACGGGGACCCGGAGCTCCTCGGCCGCTCTTCGGAGGTCATCGGCCAGGGCCTCGGAGACCCGGGTGTGGAGGACACGCTCGTGGCGGCGGCGACGGCCGCGCGACGAGCCGCAGGAGGATCGGTGTGTATCACGCATGGATCACAATGTATCACAATGTGATCCAAACACACCCTCAGGAGCCGCCTCTGCCTCCCGAGGCCTCGGGGCCGGCCAGATCGAGGACGACCGCGCCCGTCCGGCTCCCCCCGTCCACGTAGCAATGGGCCGCCGCCGCCTCTTCGAAGGGGAAGCGGCGATCGATCACCCCGCGGATGGCGCCGGACCCGGCCAGCTCGACGAGGGTCTCCAGGTCCGCGGGGCGCGAAGCGGCAAACCGGCTCCGCACCCGCTGGGTGCGCGTCGCGTTGGTCCAGTGACTCCGCAAGAGCGATGGCAACGAGGCATTGGCCAGGAGGTAGCGGCCGCGCGACGTCAGCGCGGAGAGGGCCCGCGCGTAAGAGCTTCCGAACACCAGATCGAAGATCACGTCGTAGCGGGGGCCCGCGGCGGCGAAGTCCTCGCTCGTGTAGTCGAGCGCGTGGTCCGCGCCGATCTTCCGCAGCCGCTCGAGCTTCGGTCCCGCATCCACCGCGGTCACCTCGGCGCCGAAGTGCTTCGCGAGCTGGACCGCGAGCACGCCGATGTTCCCGCCGGCACCGTTCACCAGGACGCGTTCACCGGGTTGCACGTCGGCCATTCGCAGGAAGTGGAGCGCGTTGTCGCCGCCGACGGGGAGCGTCGTCGCCTCGGCGAATTCGAGGTTCGGTGGGATGTGCGCAATCGCGCCGCGGCTCGACACGCAGGCGAACTCGGCGTGCCCTCCGAAGCCGAGCCCCAGCGACGCGCAGACCCGATCGCCGGCGGCGAAGTTCGTGACCTCGCTGCCGACGGCGTCGACCACGCCGGCCGCTTCCTGCCCGAGGATGGGCCAGCGTGGGGTTCGAAGGCCCATCGCCAACCGGAGGGGAATCCCGAACCAGAGCGGAAACGAAAACGCACGCGCTTCCGCGTCCCAGGTGCCGACCGTCGTCGCGCAGACGCGCATCCGCACCTCGTGCGGTTCCGGCGTCGGCGTCGGAACCTCCTCGATCCGCACGACCTCCGGCGGTCCGTAGCGGCGGTAGACGGCTGCCTTCATCCGAACCCCCGATTCGGCGCTAGCCCCTCGCGCGCGGCGCGTGGGCGCGGTGTTTCGCGTCCATCGCTCGCCTTCGCCAGTGCGCGAGGCCCACCACCGCGCAGGCGCCAAACCCCAGACCACCCGAGGGCTCGGGGAGGGGCACGAAGCCCTCGAGCTGGTGGACCGTCACGCGGTGGTCGGTACCTCCGCAGCACATCGCGTAGTTCCACGACATCTGTCCGAGTCCTCGAATGTCTCCGAGCGTGAGCGCTCCGATGTCGATCACGGGCGTCTGCAGCTCCATCCCGTCCGTACTGAGGGAAGCCGTGGCCTCAGCAGTGGACAAGTCGACCACAAGGTCGATCCAGAAGACGTCGCCGTCGAGGATCGCCTGGCTCATTGCGGGGGGGAGATCGACGCCTACTTCTCGAAACGACACGCGCGCGGGAATCACCTGCGAGATCGCGAGCACCGGTACCACCCCGTCTTCCATGAACACGGCGGCCGTCAAGCCGATACCGGGGCTGGGGTCCTGCGTCGTCTGGAAGATCACACCGGCTTGAGACTCGAGTTGCCCGAACTCGAATCCGCTGAAGACTCCGCGTACGCCGAACTGGCCGGGCAACGTGGGCACCACGTCGTCGCCTCGGGTGAGCCCCTCGAGTCCGAAGAGTCCGATCTTCAGATCGAACCAACCCGCTGGATTCAGCGTCAGCGTGGAGTTGGTGCCCGGCACGATGTCCAGCAACTCCAGACCACCCACCCCATACGCGTCGGTCTCGGGAGTGGTGGGAAACGTCGTCTCGCCAATGAAGTTCTCGCGGTAGATCGGCGCATACCCCGTATCGAGCAGCGCCGCGCTCGCGCCCTGCGCCACGAGGAGCAACACCAGGGTCTGTCGAACCGTCCAGCGGGCCATGCGGGCACCTCTCGGGGCCCAGCATACGCGAGCGACCTCGCGCGCGGTGAGGTCGCAGCAACGCCTAGAGGAACGTCAGCCAGTCCTGGTACTTCGCCTGGCTGCCCGCGACCACGTCGAAGAACGCCTTCTGTAGCGTCTCGGTGACGGGGCCGCGCCCGCCGGCGCCGATCGTGCGGCGGTCGATCTCGCGGATCGGGGTCACCTCGGCGGCGGTCCCGGTGAGGAACACCTCGTCGGCCGTGTAGAGCTCATCGCGGGTGATCTGGCGCTCTTCGATCGGAACGCCGTGGTCGCGCGCCAGGTCGAGCACCGTCGCCCGCGTGATCCCGCCGAGGACACTGTGGAGCGTCGGCGTCGCCATCACCCCGTCGCGCACCACGAAGATGTTCTCACCGCTGGCTTCCGAGACGAGACCCTGCGGGTCGAGCATGATCGCCTCGTCGTAGCCGTCGAGCAGGGCCTCGCGCTTCGCGAGGATCGAGTTGACGTAGTCGCCGCAGGTCTTGCCCTTGGTCATCTTCGAGTTCACGTGGTGGCGGCTGAAGGTGGACACCTTCGCGCGAATGCCGCGCTCGACGCCCTCGTCGCCGAGGTACTTCCCCCAGGCCCAGGCGATCACGGCGACGCGGATGTCGTTGTTGCCCGGGTTGAGACCCATCTCCCCGTCTCCCACGAACACGAGCGGTCGCAGGTAGCCCTCGGGCAAATCGTTCTGACGGAGCGTCTCGAGGCAGGCCGCCTCGACGGTCGCAGCGTCGAAGGGAACGTCCATCAGGTTGATGCGGGCCGAGTCGAACAGGCGCCGCACGTGCTCCTCGAGGCGGAACACCGCCGAGCGCCCGTCGGTCGTGCGGTAGCAGCGGATCCCCTCGAACACCCCGAGCCCGTAGTGGAGGGTGTGGGTGAGGATGTGGACGTTGGCGGCGTCCCAGTCGACGAACGCGCCGTCGAGCCAGATCTTCTTGCCGGATACCTTGCTCACGGAAAACCCTTGCTCACGGAATCACCTCGCTCACCCCGGGCTCTTTCGTGTCGTTCCAGGGCGCTCGGCGATCAGCGACGCAGCAGGCGTCCGATCAGTCCCTTGGACTTGTCTCGCCGCATCTGGATCAGCCGGAGCTCCCGGAGCGCCTCCAGGCACTCGGGCTCGATCTGCACGGCCCGGACGAACATCTTCTCGGCGTCGTCGGCGCGGCCGACCGCCTTGTGGAGGCGGCCGAGGAAGAGGTAGGGCTTCTCGCGGTGGCTTGCCAGCTTCACCCCCCGCTTCACGTGCTCCATGGCCTCGGCCACCATTCCCGCGTCACCCGGGTGACACAGATGCAGGGCGTAGCCGTAGTGGGCGTGGTAGTCGCCCTCCTCGGGGTAGAGCTCGAGCGCCTTGCCGAAGTGGACCAGACAGGTCTCGTAGTTCCGGGTCGCGAGGGCGTCCTCGCCCTTGCGGAACTCGATCTCGGCCTGGAAGGCCTTCTCGGCGGTCTGATGCTCGCGGGCCTCGCGGGCTTCGCGCTTCGCGGTGAGCTCCTGCGGCGACGGGCCAACCGACTGCGGCGGCTCGGTATCGGCGCTGCAGAGGGTTTCGTAGGCCTCGCGCACACGGCCAAAGACGTCTTCGGCGAGGCGCTGGAGCGGTTGGCTCCCGTCCTTGAAGCGGTCGGGGTGGGAGTGCGCGGCGAGTCGCTCGTAGGCGGTCGCCACGTCCTCGGGTGATGCGTCGGCGGCCACGCCGAGCACCTCGTGGGGCGCGCCCGCGCGAAGCTGGTCGGCCAGGGCCATCAACTCTGCATGACGCGGATCCTCGCGACGCGCGTCGCGGCGCGGCGGGTCGACCACCCGCTCTTCGACGGCGTCGATGCTCGGCGTCGTGGCCGCCGCCGGAGACCGGCGCTCGGGCACGACCGACGGCTTCGCCTGGAGTTCCAGCATGCCGGCCGCCAGCAGCCCATAGACCGTCCGGCGCAGGCGTTCGTCGCGGCCGGTGAAGCGCGACAGCTTCTGGGTGCCATCGATCTCCTGGAGGATGCCGTCGTGCTCCGGATCGATGTGCAGGTCCTGGAAGCGATAGAAGGGCGACTCGCCGTGTCGCACGAAGCGGCCCTTCTGTCGGTCGAGGTAGCGATCGATGCGGTCGAGGGGGAAGCGCGTACGCACGCCTTCGAGGATCAGGCTGGCGGGGCTGCGGCCGAGGCCCATCGCGTTGGCGCGCTGCAGCTGACTGCCGCGCTCGAAGCGGAAGGTGCCGCCCTTCCAGGAGAAGATCTCGAAGAACTTCTCGTCGGCCTGCTCCCGCAGCGCCTGGGTGACCTCTTCTTCCGAGAGGATCTGCATCGCGACGAGGATCTCGCCGTGGCGCACCGACTGCTTGTCGGCCTCGCGTCGCGCCGCTTCGATCACGCCGGCGTCGGTGCTACGGGTGCGCTCGAGGTAGCGGCCGAGGGTCTCGCGCACGAGGTTCGAGCGAATCGACACGGGGTAGCCATCGCGCAGCTGCACCCACTTCCGCTTCTTCTCGTGGGCCAGGTGCAGCGTGCCGGTGGCGCGTAGTCCATGGAGGTGGTGCAGGAGCGCCGGGAAGGGCACGCGGTCGAAGGTCCCCGAAGAGCGGCGCCGACGCGACGGCGCTTCGGACGGCTCTTCCTGGGCGGTCATCGGCCCCTTCGACGACCGGATCGCCTCTTGCACGACGGTGAGCAGCTTGTCGAGAGGAACCGGCTTCGACAGCAGATCGAAGGCCTTCAGAGCGTTCGCGCGCTGGGCGTAGGCCGGAGTCGGCGACGCGCCCGTGAGCACGATGACGGGCAGCTCACGCAGATGGTCCTGACCCTTCGCGTTGCGGATCGCGTCGAGGACCTCGAAGCCGTCGCGGCGCGGGAGCATCAGGTCGAGGAGCACCAGGTTCGGGGTGTGCTCCCGCAACACCTCCAACGCCTCGTCACCATCGTGACAGGTTCGGACCAGGTATCCCTCGCTCACCAGAGCCTTCGCGACGATCTGGCACAGGTTCCGATCGTCGTCCACGTACAGGACGCTCGCAGCCATCCATTCACCCCACTTCCAGGCCCTTTGCATCGCCCAATTGCCGGGTCGACTTGAGGTGGAGCGTTGCGCCCCGACTGGAAGTCGGAAGTGGGAACCGGTCCGTGAGCGCGGCCCGGCTCAGCGACCGCCGAGGATCCCCTCGAGCACCCGGTCGACGATCTCGCCGGTGCCCTCGCCGAGCTCCTTGTCGACCTTGCGGCGCAGCTCGCCGCGCTGGGCGTCGGTGGCGTAGGCGGCGGCCAGCTGGGTCGCGGAGTTGGTGGCCAGGCGCACCTTCGGTGACCCCATCTCCCCCTGGATCGAAGCAAGCTCGACCGAACGCTGGCGGGGCGTGTAGCCCTTGCGTGCGCCGAAGGCCTTCGCGAGCTCTGTATCGAGGGCTTCGTAGAACGTGAAGGAGCCGCGCAAATCGAGCGCGAGGTTTTCGAGGGCGATCGGGCCGGTCAGCTCGGCGCCGTACTCGCGATGGATCAGCTCGACGGGCTCGGTGATGATCTCGCCCTTGGCGATACGCAGGACGCCCGAGAGACGTTCGAACTCCTCTCCGTAGAAGCGCTGAAGGTCGCGACCCCCCTGCCCCCGTCCGAGCTCTGCGAGGCGGGAGCCCAGCGGTCCGAGTACCGCTTCGAGCAGCGAGCCCCCGACGATCTTGCCCTTCAGGATCTCGAAGTTCAGCCGCCCGTTCAGCGTATTGGTGAAGCTGCCTTCCCCCGACAGTCGGCCGCGCAGCGTCCCCTTCGAGTCGAGCGGCCCGTGCAACCGGTTGGGCTGGTCCGCCAGTGCGGTGAGGAGCTTGTCGCTGTCGGCCTTCTTGGTTTCGAAGCCGAGCTCGAGGTCACGCGCTCCGAACAGGTCCTTCACCGTGAGCGCCAACGGGATCGCCTGCTCGGCGATCGTCGCGACGAGCCCCTGGGTCGCGAGTGCGTCGCCCTGCAGGTCGATGTCGCCGTTCAGGCGAATCGAGGTGAAGTCGGGCACGGCGACGTCGAGGTCGGCGAGCGACAGCGCCCCTTCGACGCGCGTCGGTTCCGTCTGGAGGGTCAACGCCGGGATCGCGAGCTGCCCTTTGAGGGGGGCGACGCCGAGCGGCGGAACCAGGGATTCCCAGCCGTCCATGCGGAACGCCGGCGCCTGCAGGTTCAGCTGGGTCGAGGGGTGGGTGCGCACGCTTCCCGTCGCTTCGAGATTGCGCAGCACGAGCTTCAGGGCGTCGACGGCGAGATGTCCCGCGTCGTCGGACGCGAGGGTGCCCGACACCACCGCCGGCACTTCCGGGGCCTTGGTGAAGTCGACGCCGTAGCGGAGGTCGGCGTCGGTCAGGTCGACGCGGAAGGGCCCGGTCACGCTGCTCGAGAGGTTCGCGACCTCGAAATCCATCGCGACGGGACCCGCGAGCTGCAGCGGACCGTCCTCGATCGCGGCTTCTTCGATGCGCAGCGTGTCGCTCTTCGCGGACGGATCGCCGGTCTCGCCGGCGAGTGCGACGACACCCGAGAGGCGTCCCGCCCACTCGCCCGTCAATCCCGCGTAGGGAGCGAGGGCGTCGAGGGGCAGCGCATCGAGCTGGACGTCGAGGTCGAGGGGGCCCGACAGTGTCGCATTCCCGTCGATCGAGACGTGACCGCCCTGGACGTCGAAGCCACCCTCGACCGCGATCGGGTCGCCGAAGCCGCCGCCTTCGGCGGTGATGTCGAGGTTCTCGAAGCGGGTCACCGCGGGCGGCGAGAGGGTGCGGTCCTCGAGCTCGATCGTTCCATCGCGCAGCGCGATCCGGCCGATGCCCAGCATGATCCCCGCCTCGGGCGCGGGCGTGGAGTCGGGCGTCGCCTCCGCCTCGCTGGGTGCGTCGCTCGCCTCCTTCCCGGCCGGCGTAGGCGCGACCGGCGTCGGCAACACGAGCCCGTCCTCGGTGCGCACCAGGTGGACCGAGAGCGACTCCACCACGAACGAAGCGACCTCGAACTGACCGCGCAGGAGTGGCCAGAGTCCGACCCGCAGATCGATCAGATCGGCGCTCGCGAAATCCGGTTCGCCTTCCGCCTCCCCCAGCAGGCGCGGCGCCTCGACGTGGAGCGCGGGGGGCAGGAGCGCGAAGTCGATCGTCTCGTAGCGGAGCTCGAGACCCACCATCTGGCGGGCGGCGGCCTCGATCCGCGCGCGAACGGCGTCGTCGTTCGCGAAACGGGGCAGGACGATCGCGAGCCCGGCCACCAGCACGATCAGCAGCGCCAACAGCCCGAGTGCGGCGCGTGCGAGCCACTTCACGACTGGATCCGCGCCTGGAGTAGCTCGCGCACCACCTGCGGACTCGCCTTGCCCCCGGTTCGCTTCATGACCTGCCCCATCAGGAAGTTCAAGACCTTGGTCTCGCCGGCTCGGACGCGCTCGACGTCCTCGGCATTCTCGGCGATCACCGCGTCGACGGCCGCTTCCAGGACCCCGGTGTCGGAGACCGCTTCGAGGCCGCGCTCGCGGATCCACACCAGCGGATCGCCGCCCTCGGCCACCAGCTCGGGTACCAGGCCGCGTGCGCTCTTCGCCGTCGTCTTCCCCGACTCGACCGCATCCACCAGGTTCGCCAGGGCCTCAGGCGTGATCGCAGTGTCCTCGATCTCGGCGTCGCGATCGCGCAGCGCCCGGAGCACATCTCGCAGGATCCAATTGGCGACGGGCTTGGCCTGCCCGTGCACCTTCGCCGCCGTCTCGAAGAAGTCGGCGAGCGGACGCGAGACGGTCAGACCGCGCGCGTCGTACTCGGAGAGGTCGTACTCCCGCTGGAAGCGCTCGCAGCGGGCGTCGGCCAATTCGGGGAGCGCCGCGCGCACGGCTTCGATTTCGTCTGCCGAGATCTGTAGCGGCACGAGATCGGGGTCCGGGAAGTAGCGGTAGTCGTCCGCGTTCTCCTTCAGCCGCAGGACCCGCGTGCGTCCGCTGTTCGGGTCGTAGGCCATGGTCGCCTGGACGACGGGCTCGTCGTCGTCGAGCAGATCGGCCTGGCGTTCGATCTCGGCTTCGAGGGCCGCCTCGACGCTGCGGAAGGAGTTCAGGTTCTTCAGCTCGGTGCGGGTGCCGTACTCGCTGGCGCCGTGGGGGCGCAGGGAGAGGTTGGCGTCGCAGCGGAAGTGGCCGAGTTCCATGTCGGCGTCGGACACGTCGATGTAGCGGAGCACCGCGCGCAGGGTGCGCAGGTACGCCACGGCTTCGGCCGGCGAGCGCATGTCGGGTTCGGACACGATCTCGAGGAGCGGCACGCCCGCGCGGTTCAGGTCGACGTGGGTCGCGTCCCCGGCGATCGCCGCGTCGTGGATCGACTTGCCCGCGTCCTCTTCCATGTGGATGCGGGTCAGGTTCACGCGCTTCGTCGCGGCGTTCTTGCCCTCGCCCACCACGACGTCGAGCCAGCCGCCTTCGATCACCGGCTCTTCGAACTGGGAGATCTGGTAGCCCTTCGGCAGGTCGGGATAGAAGTAGTTCTTGCGGGCGAAGACGGAATGGCCACGCACCTCGCCGTGGGTTGCCAGGCCCGCGCGGATCGCCAGCTTCACGGCTTCGCGGTTCAGCACGGGGAGCACGCCGGGCAGCGCGAGACACACCGGGTGCACGCTGTGGTTCGGCTCCTCGCCGTAGCTGACCGGCGCCGGGCTGAAGAGCTTCGAGCGGGTGCGGAGCTGGGCGTGCACCTCGAGCCCGATCACCACTTCGTAGTCGGGATGGGAGGTGGGCGTGGTCACGGAAACTCCGGCGGCGTCGCCGTGTGGTGGTCGGTGCGGCGCTGGAAGGCGTCGGCCGCTCGCAAGAGCGTCGCCTCGTCGAGGGCCGGACCGAGCAGCTGGAGCCCGATCGGAAGCCCTTCGGCGAAGCCACAGGGAAGCGAGACACCGGGCACGCCCGCGAGGTTCGCGGACACGGTGTAGACGTCGGACAGGTACATCGTGAGCGGGTCGTCGGTCTTCGCCCCGATCGGGAAGGCCACCTCCGGGGTCGTCGGCGTCGCCAGGAGGTCGCAGCCCTCGAAGGCGGCTTCGAAGTCGCGGCGCAGGAGCGTCCGCACCTGCTGGGCCTTCTTGTAATAGGCCTCGTAGTAACCCGCCGACAACACGTAGGTGCCGAGCACGATGCGCCGTTTCACCTCGGCACCGAACCCTTCCGAGCGCGAGCGGAAGTAGAGATCGGTGAGGCTCTCCACCTGGTCGGCGCGGTAGCCGTACCGCACGCCGTCGTAGCGGGCGAGGTTGCTCGACGCCTCGGCGGTCGCGATCAGGTAGTAGGTCGCGACCGCATAGGAAGTATGGGGCAGCGAAACGGGGCGCACCTTGGCGCCCGCCGCCTCGAGCTCGCCCACCGCGGTACGAACGGCGTCGAGCACCGCCGGGTCCGCGCCCTCGGTAGCGAAGTACTCGTCGGGCAGGCCGATCACCAGCCCCGACACGTCCCCGTCGAGGCGGCCGGAGAGGTCCGGCGCCGGCTCGGGCAACGACGTCGAGTCGCGGGGATCGTGGCCGCAGAGGCACTCGAGGCCGAACGCCGCATCTTCTGCGCTGCGCGCGAACACGCCGATCTGATCGAGGGAAGAAGCGAAGGCGACCAGGCCCCAACGCGACACCCGCCCATAGGTGGGCTTGATCCCCACCACGCCGCAGAGTGCAGCCGGCTGCCGGATGGATCCGCCGGTGTCGCTGCCGAGAGCGAGCGGGACGATGCCCGCCGCCACCACGGCGGCCGAGCCGCCCGAGGAGCCGCCCGGCGCGCGCTCCAGGTCCCACGGGTTGCGGGTCGCGCCCTGACAGGACTGCTCGGTCGAGGAGCCCATCGCGAACTCGTCGAGATTCGTCGCGCCGATCACGACCGCCCCAGCCGCCTCGAGGCGCTCGACGGCGGTCGCGTCGTAGGGCGAGACGAAGCCCTCGAGGATCCGCGAGCAACAGGTGGTGCGCTCCCCGCGCTTCACCAGGTTGTCCTTCAGCGCGACGGGGATGCCATCGAGAGGGCCGCGCACCGCGCCCTGGGCCCGGCGGGCGTCCGACGCTGCCGCGTCGGCCAGCGCCCCCTCCTTGCGGAGCCACACGAAGGCGCGCAGCTGCGGTTCGAGGGTCTCTGCGCGCTCCAGGCTCGCCTGCACCAGTGCGACCGAGGTGGTGTCCCCCGACTCCAGTGCCGCCCGCAACGCGCGCAGCGAAGTGTACGCGGCCACTAGCCTTCTTCCTCGCCCGCGATGACCTTCGGAACGACGAAGGCGGAGCCGCTCGCCTCGGGAGCGTTGGCGACCGCGAGGGCCGGATCGAGCGGGGACGCCGGCTCGTCGTCGCGCAGCGGTGTGGGCATCGGCAACACGTGGGAGGTCGGCGGCACGCCTTCGGTGTCGAGGCCTTCGAGGGTCTCGACGTACTCGAGGATGGCGAGGAGGTCGCTCTGGGCGCGGGTCAGCTCGGCTTCGTCCATCGACAACCGAGCGAGGGCGACGACTCGCTCGACCTCGTCGCGCGAGATTCGGGCCATGCCCCGACGGTAGCACGGGCTTCTTGCGGGTAGAGGGCGCCGGGGTATGCTGCGCGCCACTCATGTCTGCCGAAACCGTCTTCTCGAGCCTTCCCGAGCCCGTCCAGCAGGGCATTCAATCGCTGGGCTGGTCCGAGCCGATGCCCGTGCAGGCAAAGGTGCTGCCCATCATGACGAAGGGCAGCGACATGATCGTGAAGGCGATGACCGGCAGCGGCAAGACCGGCGCCTTCGGCATCCCGATCGTGGCTTCGATCGACTCTGACACTCTTGGGTGTCAAGCGATCGTGCTGGCGCCCACCCGCGAGCTCGCGAAGCAGGTGGCCACCGAGATCGAGGCGCTCGGCGCACCGAAGGGCATCCGCTGCCTCCCGATCTACGGCGGCGTCGGTTACGCCCAGCAGATCGAAGGCATCGAGGCCGGCCACCACGTGATCGTGGGCACCCCAGGCCGCATCCTCGACCACCTCGGCTCGGGGCGCCTCGTCCTCGACAAGGTGCGCATGCTCGTCCTCGACGAAGCCGACGAGATGCTCTCGCTCGGGTTCTGGCCAGACATGCGCGAGATCGCCACCTACCTGCCGAAGGAACGGCAGTCGTGTCTGTTCTCCGCGACGATCCCCGAGAAGGTGAAGTCGCTCTCTCGCTTCTTCCTCAACGAGCCCGAATACGTCTCGCTCGCCGAGGATCAGAGCTCGCCCCAGGAAATCGAGCACTACTACATGATCACGACGGCGCAGGAGAAAGAGGCGAACCTGCTCCGGATCATCGAGTACGAAGATCCCGAGAGCGCGATCATCTTCTGCAATACGAAGGACGACGTCCGTTTCGTCACGGGCTACCTGCAGCGTCGGGGCATCGACGCCGACCAGATCTCGGGCGATCTCTCCCAGGCCGCGCGCGAAGCGGCGATGGCCCGGATCAAGGCCGGCAACCTGCGGATCCTGGTCGCGACCGACGTCGCGGCCCGCGGCATCGACATCAGCGACCTCACCCACGTCATCGGCTACGCCGCACCCGAGTCGCCCGAGGTGTATGTGCACCGTACGGGTCGCACCGGCCGCGCGGGGAAGAGGGGCACCGCCATCTCGCTCGTGTCGGGGCTGGACATCGGCAACTTCCGGATGATCCAGAACGTCAACAAGATCAAGATCACCGAGCGCAAGGTCCCGACCGACGCGGACATCGCCGAGCGAGTCCGCGAGCGGCTCGCGGTGAAGGCCGAACAGGAGCTGCGCCATTTCGACGATCGGGAGCAGAAGGCGCTGCTCGACCGCTTCCTGCCCGCCGTCAACCAGCTGGTGCGCAGCGACGAGGGTCTGGCCGAGCTGGCGACGATTTGTGCCTTGTTCCTGAAGGAGCACCGGCCCGAATCTCCCGATACGCCGGGCGCGGCCCCCGCGGCCGACCCCGAAGACCCGAGCCATCGCCCGCCCCCGCGCGGCGGCGGCGGCGGCGGTGGGCGAGGCGGTCGTGGTGGAGGCGGCGGGCGCGGTGGGCGTGGCGGCGGACGCGGTCGCTCTCGAGGCGGACGCGGCAAACGCTCCTGACGGTCCGCGTCCCATGCGCGTCACCGTCTACTGCGGTTCCAGCCGCCGGATCCCCGACGCGTACCACGACGCGGCGCGACGCGTCGGGACGGCGCTCGCGAAGCGCGGCTGCACGCTCGTCTACGGCGGAGGCCGGACGGGCCTGATGGGCACCGTGGCCGACGCGGTGCTCGCGGCCGGGGGCAGCGTGGAGGGCGTGATCCTCGATCGCTTCGTCGACATGGACGTGCAGCACGACGGTCTCGACCGCCTGCACCAGGTGTCGGACATGCGGGAGCGAAAGCGCGGCCTCGAGGAAGCGGCCGATGCTTTCCTCGCACTCCCCGGCGGACTCGGGACGCTCGAAGAACTCACCGAGGTGCTCTCGTTCCGAAAGCTCGGCTTCCACGCGCGGCCCCTGGTTCTGCTCGACACCCGGGGTTTCTTCCAACCCCTGGTCGCGCAGATCGAGCGCGGCATCGCCGACGGCTTCGACGACGCGAAGCTGCGCGAGGGTTTCACCGTGCTCGAAGATCCGGAAGCCGCCGTCGCCCACTGCGTCGAGGCGGCCGGGGCCGAGCCCGCGCGGCGCTAGGGCGACGTCCCGTCCCCAGGCTTCGAGAGACGTTCCAGTCCTCAGGCTTCGAGAGACGCTCCAGTCCTCAGGCTTCGAGAGAAGTCCAATCCGCGACGGCCGAGGGCCGCAGACGCCCGGCGGGATCCGCGAGCACAGGCGTGCCCGCGGCCGCGAGGGAACGTTCGACCGCCGCCAGGTCATGGCGTTGCTTGCGCAGCTCCGCCACCACGTCGTCGCCAAGGCCGAAGGCGAGGACGCCATCGTCCTCGGGAAGGGCTCGGCGCTCGGCACCGCTGAAGTCGACCCCGGCCGCGACACCCGCCGCGTCGGCGAGAAGCATGGCGCCGCCCGGGGCCGCCGGTCGAGAGAGACACCACTCGAGAGCCGGCCCGACGGCCTCGAAGCGCTCCAGACAGTCACGCGCAAGCATCGCCGCCGGCGCTGCGAAGCGTCCCTTGGGTCCGGGGCGCGCTGCGAACGCCACCACCAGACCCGAGGCGTTCACCCCGAGCCACGGCTGGCTGGCCGTGACCGCGGCGAGCTCCAGGGCACCGAAGCGGCCCTCGGGTGCCACGCGCCGCAGCGTGCTGTCGGGCACCGCGGTAGCCCCCACCCGCACGCCATCGTCGGTGACCACCACGGCGATCGCCGTTTCCGGCGTGTCCGCGAGACCGGCGATCAGCGCATGGGTCGGGACCCCCGCCGCGCGCGCCATCCCCTCTAGCCACTCGGCCTGGTGCGGGAAATAGCGCCGCACGTCGCGGGCCTGCCGTCGCGCTTCCGCGCCCGAGCGCCAGGCTCTCCAGAGGGTGGCAACGCCACCGCCGCCGCAAGCGGCGACGATCGCATCGCGCAGCGCACGCCCCTGATCGCCACCGCAGTCGCGCGGCGCGCCCTCGCATTCCACGACGCGCACGGCTAGCGCTCGCTGGGAGCGCTGCGGATCTGGAGCACTTCGTTGAGTGAACCCGTGCGATACCCGTCGAGATCGAGGGAGACCCAGCGGAAGCCGAGCGGGCGGATCGCCTCGCTCATGCGCACCGCCATGTCCGGGTCGAGGGCGCGCGACAGCTCGCTCGGCTCGACCTCGATGCGCGCGACGTCGCCGTGGTGCCGCAAGCGCACCTGGCGGAAACCGAGCTGGCGCAGCGCTTCTTCGCCGAGCTCCACCTGGCGCAACCGCTCGGGCGTCACCTCGGTGCCGTAGGGCAAGCGGGAAGACAGGCAGGCAGAGGCCGGGAGTTCCGCGGTGGGCAGACCCGCCGCGCGCGACAGATCGCGAATGTCCTGCTTCGAGAGCTCCGCGTCGAGGAAGGGCGACAACACGCCGCGTTCGTCGGCCGCACGGTGACCGGGACGAAAGTCGCCGGTGTCGTCGGTGTTCACCCCGTAGGCGACCGCTTCGAAGCCGAGGTCGCCGCGCAGGCGGCCGAGCACATCGAAGAGTTCGGTCTTGCAGTGGTAACAGCGGTCCGGGCGGTTCGCGCGGTACTCGGGGCTGGCCATCTCGTCGGTTTCGATCCAGCGATGGGCGAAGCCGAAATCGCGCGACACCTGTTCGGCCATGTCGCGGTGGGTATCGGGGTAGGAGGGCGACAGCGCCGTGACCGCCAGCGCGTCCTCGCCGAGGACCTGGTGGGCAGCGAACGCCAGGTAGCTCGAATCGACCCCACCCGAGTACGCGACCAGCAGGCGGCCGGCAGTCCGCAGACTGTCCTCGAGGAGAGATTGTTTTCTTTGGAGTTCCGGGGAGATGGCCGACACGTGAGGCAGGGTACGAAGGGCCTCAGAGACGGTCAACCGAGCGCCGGAGCCCTCCCCCTGGAAGGCTCGGCCCGGGGGTTCTGGGCGGGCGGCCCGGGATTCCATAGCTTCCGGGGCAAGGGGGAGGAGGGGTGATGACGAAGCTGCGCGTGGGCCTGTTGTTCGGGGGGCGCTCGGTCGAGCACGAGGTGTCGCTGGCATCGGCGGCTTCGATCTTTCGAGCGCTCGACCCGGCCCGCTACGACGTGCGCCTGATCGGCGTCGACCCCGGGGGCCGCTGGCACCTGGCGGCGCCGGCACTCCCGCCCCACGCGGCGCTCCAGGGCGACGAGGTCCTGCTCCCCGCCGCTCCCGGCGGCGGCGCCCTCGTGGCCACGGGCCAGGGCGGAGCCGTGGCCGAGCTCGACGTGGTGTTCCCGATCATCCACGGACGCGGCGGCGAGGACGGCTCGCTCCAGGGACTGCTCGAGATGGCCGAGGTCGCCTACGTCGGCTCGGGCGTGCTCGGCTCGGCCGTGCAGATGGACAAGGAGGTGAGCAAGCGCCTGCTCGCCGCGGCGAACCTGCCGGTGCTGCCCTACCGCTGCGTCCGCGAGACGGATGTCGCGGGAAACGCGGAAGCGGTGGTCACCGAGATCCTCGAAGCGCTCTCCCTGCCCGTCTTCGTGAAGCCCGCGAACCTCGGCAGCAGCGTCGGCATCCACCGCGTGACCGAAGCCGACGCGCTCCTGCCCGCGCTGCAGGACGCACTCCGCTACGACCCCAAGCTGCTGGTGGAGCAGGGCATCGCCGCGCGCGACGTCGAGGTGGCGCTGCTGGGAAACGACCCGATCGAAGCCTCGGTGCCCGGCGAGATCCGCACCGACCGCGCCTTCTACGACTACGAAGCGAAGTACATGGACGAGGCAACCGAGCTCCTGATCCCGGCGCCCGTTTCGGACAGCCTGGCTCAGGGACTGCGCGACACCGCCATCGGAGCGTTCCGCGTCCTGGAAGGCCGCAGCATGGGGCGCGTCGACTTCCTCGTCGATCGCGAGACGGACGCTTACTACGTGAACGAGGTCAACAGTCTGCCGGGCTTCACCGACGGATCCATGTACCCGAAGCTCTTCGAAGCGAGCGGAGTGAGCTACCCGGCTCTCCTCGACCGCCTGATCGAGCTCGCCCTCGAAGATCACCGGCGCAAGTCGCGGCTCGAGACCCAGTTCCGGATTGCTTGAGTTCCCGGAGCGCCTGAGCCGTTCGCACCGCGGCCCGGGCGCGCTCACTCAGGGCAGCACGTAGCCCAGGGCGCGCAGGTGGTTGAGGCGCATCTCGTCGAGCTCGATCGTCTCGGGCGAGGCTTCCCAGGGCGTGGCCGCGTCGCTCCGGTAGCGCTCGAGCTCGGCGCGCAAGGACGCCACGCCCTCCGGGTCAGCGTCGGACAGGTCGTTCTGTTCGCGCGGGTCGCGCGTGCGGTCGTAGAACTCAGCGGGCGCGCCTTCGACGAGCGGCGCGATGAGTCGGCGGCCGGCATGGGTCACCGAAACGAGCGACGCATCGCCGCCGCGCCGCGGCTTTCCCCAGCCGCGCAGCAGGTGGGCGAATACGGGCGGAGCGGCGTCTGCGTCGGGCCCGGCGTCGCCCCCGGCCAAGAGCAGCGGGACCAACGAGCGACCGTCGGCGGCGGGAAGCGGCGGCAACCCCAGCAGGTCGAGCAGCGTGGGCCAGATGTCCGCGTTGGAGACGGTCTGCCGAACGCGGACGCCAGGTTCGAGAAGGAAGGGGGGCAGCACGATCCAGGGCACCCGCGTGACTTCGTCGTAGAGGTTGCGGGCGTGCCCCTCCTCGCCGTGTTCGAGGAACGACTCTCCGTGGTCGGCGGCGATCACGACGAGCGTCCGGCGCAGCAGGTCGCGGTCTTCGAGACGCTGCAAGAGCACGCCGATCAAGCGGTCGGTCCAGTGGATCGCCTGGTCGTAGATGTCCGAGTAGCTGTTCCCGAAGACGGCCGCTGCTTCGTCGTACACGTACTGGTGCACGTCCATGTAGTGCAGGTAGAGGAAGAAGCGCTCGTCGCCGACCTGGTCGAGGAAGTCGAGGGCGGTGATCGTGAGATCCTCGTCACTGCCTGCCAACGGCTGGGGAATCCGCGTCTCGCGGTGCAGACGGCGCCGCTCTGCGCCGGGCACGGGCTTCAGGTAGGTGTCGAAGCCCTGGGCGAACCCGAAGTTCGGCTCGACCCAACCGTTCCGCCAGAGCCCGACCGTCCGGAAGCCCGCGTCGCGAAAGATCTCCGCCGGCAGCACGGCGCTGTCCGGCAACACGTGGTCGAAGCGGAGCACGCCGTTGTTGATCGGGTGGGTTCCCGTCCACAGCGACGCCATCGAGGTCTTCGTCCAGCTCGATTGGGCGACGACGTCCTCGAAAACGATGCCGTAGGAAGCCGCCTCATCGAGGATCGCAGAGGTCGGCCTCGCGTATCCGTAGGTGCCCAGGCGGTCGGCGCGCAGGGTGTCCACCAGCAGGAATACCACGTTGAGATCGTCGCGCTCCGCGAGTGTCCCCAGGGCCTCGACCGGCGCTACGGAACGGCTGGGCACGCGCACCTGGAACTGGCTGGCGACGGCGGCCGCGAGCAGCCCGAGCGCGAGGACGACGTAGAAGCGAGGCGAATCCAGCCAGCGGCGCGACATGGTGCGCGCCCGAGGCTACCCGCGTGCCGCTCGCCGCGCCGCGAACATCGGCCCCTCGCGCCGGAAACACCCGCTCCTCGACTCTGGAACACCGGGGCTCGGAGCGTGGGGGAGCACTCCCTGACGAGTCGGGCTCGCGGCGTCCTATACTCCCCGCGTGCGTTTCGCCGGAGGCGACCCATCGCCATGTCTCGGAACCCGGTCCGCAGCCTGAGCCTGCGGGACCTCCGCCACCGGCTCTCCGCGCGCGGGATCGCGCGGACCGCGCTCTGCGCCGTCCTCGTCTTCGCGGCCTGCGGCAGCGACGTCGAAGCGCGACTCGTCCAGGTGCGGGCGCTGCAGGATGTCGGCCAGTTCCAGGCCTCGGTGCCCGAGCTGCGACAGGTGTTGGCGCTCGACCCGGAGCAGCCCGAAGCCAACTACCGCCTCGGCGTCGCGCTGGTCCAGATCGGCGAGCCGTCGCGCGCGGTGTGGCCGCTCCAGAAAGCCGCTTCGGCATCGGACTACCAGATCCCTGCGGGCGTCCTGCTCGCATCCACCCTGTTCAAGACCGGCAACTACGACGACGCGATCCGCGCCGCCGATCAGGTGCTCGCTGCCGACCCGGAACGTCACGCCGCGATGCGCATTCGCGCCAACGCCCACCTCGCCGCGCGCCGCCTCGAGAACGCGCTCGCCGACACGAGCATCCTCGTAGAGCGCTTCCCGGAGGACTGGACGGTCCGCGGGCTCCACGCGACGGTGCTCGGCGAACTGGGCCGACTCGAAGCCGCGGAGCGCGAACACGCGCGGGTGAAGGAGATCGGGTCGAAGAGCGAAGATCCCTCCTTGCGCAGCCGCGCCTGCCTCGCGCCAGCGCTGTTCGCCGATGAGGTCCTGAAGGACCCGGTGCGCGCCCTCGCCCTCTACAGCGAATGCGCCGAGGGCCGCCCCACCGACATCAGCGTGCTCAACCACCTGGTGAGCTTCTTCGACCGTCAGGGTGACACCGAACCCGGCACGAACCTGTGGCGGCAGGCCGTCGAGGCGGCGCCCGAGAAGCTCGCGTTGCGCCAGGGCCTCGCGCTGCGCCTCCAGGCCGTCGGCGAACCGGCGCAGGCCGAAGACGTGCTGCGCGAAGCCGTCGCGAGCTTCGACTCCGCCGCCGCCTGGAATCTCCTCGCCGGCTTCTACCGTGCGCGCAACGAACCCGGGAAGGCTCTCGACGCAATCGAGAAGGTGATCGCCCGCGGCGGCGACGCCGACGAGCGCGTGCAGTTCATGCGGGTCGACGTGTTGATCGACCTCGGCGAGCTCGAACGGGCACGCGAGGCGACCGACGAGCTGAGCCAGGCCACCTACGCCCAGCTCTTGCGTGGCCGGATCCATCTGATGGAAGGCGAGCCGGCGGAAGCGCTCGCGAATTTCGAACAGGGTATTCGGGCCTGGCCCAACAACGCTGCCGCACGCTATCTGGCGGGCATTGCCGCGCGCGACCTCGGAGACTTCGAGCGCGCCTCCTCCGAGTTCCGCGAGGCCGTGCGTGCGAACAACGCCGAGACCGACGCGGCGCTGGAACTCGCGCGGCTCTTGTACCTCCAGGGCGAGTACGAGCAGGCGATCCAGTTCGCCAACCTGGCGCGTGGCGGACGCAGCGGACCGCGCCTACCCGAGCCCTACGCGATCGCCGCCCGCTCGATGGCAGCGCTCGGGCAGGCCGAACGGGCCCGTGCCACGCTGGCCGCACTCGAACGGCTCGGGCTCCCGGTCGATGCCCTGCGCGAGCGCGCGCTGCTCGCGCGCGAACTCGACGGCCCGGTGGCGAGCCAGCGCGCCCTCGAAGCCGGGGGGCTCGACGTGAGCCTCCCCGAGCACCGCGAGCTCTTGCACGTCTCGGTCGAGAACCAGGTGCTGAGCGGCGCGGCCGAAGCGGCGCTGGAAGACGTCGAGCGCGCGCTGGCGCAGTCGAAGGACGACCCGGAGCTGCTGGGCATGAAGGGCGCCACGCTCCAGGCGGCCGGCCGGGCCGAAGAAGCCGAGGCCAGCTTCGATCGGGCCCTCGCGCTGGCACCGGACAATGCACCGGCCCGCGCCGGACTCGCGAGTCTGCGCGCCGAGCAGGGACAGATCGACGCCGCCATCGAGCTCTACGACGCGGCCTACGCTGCGATCCCCGCCGAAGGTCGCTACGGCTACGCCGCCGCCCAGCTGGTCTTGCGTGCGGGTCCGCAAGAGGCGGCCGTGGAACGTCTGCGCGCGCTGACCGGACGCCACCCCGGTCTGGCCGAAGCCCGCAACGACCTCGCGTGGCTCCTCGCCTCGCGCAGGGAGTCCCTCGACGAGGCGCTCTCGTTGGCCCTCGAGGCGCGGCGACTCGGCGGTGGCAACGCCGTCCTCGACACCCTGGGGTGGGTCCATTTCCAGCGCGGCGAGTATCCCGACGCCGTCGCGGTCCTCGAGAAGGCGTCCGCCGCCGCGCCCAACGACGCCTCGGTGCGTTACCGGCTCGCGCGCGCGGTGGCAGAAACCGGCGACGCGGAACGCGCGCGAGCGCTCTTCGCCGAAGCGCTGCGTAGCGGACCCTTCCCCGAGTCCGAAGACGCCGAGCGCCGACTCGCAGCCGCCGCAAGCGGCAGCTGACGCGAACGCCGACTCACGGCGCTTCGCCGGTGTCCGGGCGCTGCGCTTCCTCGAGCGCGCGACGCACGCGCCTGGTCCACGGCCCGCCCAGGGCCAACGCCTGCTCGAGCGCGGCGCGCTCGCCTTCGCGCTCCCCGCGCTCGGCGTGTGCCCGCGCCACGAGCCACCAGGCGGGCTGACTCCGCGGGGGACGGGTGCGCGCTCGCGCAACCGCGCGTCCGGCCAGGGCGTCGACATGCGCTTCGAAGGCGGGCATCCCGCGCAGGGGAGCGAGTCCCAGATCTTCCGCGACCGTGTGAAACGCGAAGTGTTCGCCGCGCGTGGCGGCCTCGAGGGCATCCAGTGCGTCCTGCGGTTCGCCGCGCTGGGCGGCGGCGCGGGCCGCGAGCCAATGGGCACTGCTCCCGTCCGGGAAGGCGCGTGCGGCATCGACGAGCAGCCGCGTCTCGTTCGTCCACAGCGCGGCGCGTTCGTACGAACGGGCGGCGAAACCGAGCGCCAGCCCCGCCACCAGTATCCACGCGACGCTTCGCGCGGCGGAGGGGAGCACCGCGTCGCGGCACGCGAGGCAGAGGGCGCCGACGACCGACGGCACGATGAAGTAGAGGTAGCGATCGGCGACCGGATGCAGGAACGGAAACCACTGGGAGACCGGGGCGAAGGCCGCGATCGCCGCGAGCCAGGCGACGCCCTCGAGCCGCTTCGCCCGGAGCGTGACGACGCACCGCCACGTGACGCCGAGCGCGATGATCGCGCCGACGAGGCGCCAAGCGACGCTCGGACGCGGCTCCTGGAAAGCGGCCACACCCAGCGAGCTCGCACCGATCCACGCCGTGCGCCCCGTCGCCTCGAGCACCCCGCCCAGGCGCTCCCCGAGACTGTCCGCCACCTCGACCGCACCGAGCGCCTGGTGGGCCTGCCAAGCGGGAACCGCATAGGCGAGCGAGAGCCCGCACCAGAGTGCCCACCAGCGCCAGCCGTTCCCGTCGGCGCGCCGACATGCGAGCCAGGCGGCGATCGTCGGCAGCAGGAAGAGCGCCTGCGCCTTCGCCGCAAGCGCCGCCACGTAAAGGACGGTCGCCCAGCCCGGCCGGCACGCGAAGAGACACCCCGCCCCGGCAGCGAGCCCGAAGGCGAGTAGGGTCTTCGACTGGGAGATCCAGGCGACCGCTTCGACGTTGGCAGGATGCAACGCAAAGAGCAGTGCCGCCGCCAGGGAAACCGAGCGGGTCACGCCCGAGCGGTTCAGGATCGCCGCGACGGCGGTGGCATTGGCTGCGTGCAGCACCACGTTCGCGACGTGCAGCGGGACCACCGCGTCGCCGAAGAACGCGCGCTCGAGGGCGACGAAACCGAGGTGCAGCGGGGCGTAGTTCCCGGTGAAGAACTTCGCGGGCCCGGTCGGGTCGAAGATCGCCAGCCAATGCTCGACGCGGAGCGCGCCGGTGTAGGGGTGCGCCACGAAGTAGGCGAAGTCGTCCGAGACGAAGGGTCCCGATAGCGCCGGCGCATAGACCGCAAGGAGCAGCAGGGTGAAGGACCCGAGGCACCCGAAGAGATCGACGCTGCCGAGCCGTTCTTCCTCCCGACGCGCTTCGGTGTCGCTCACGCGCGGTCGAGGGTACGCAGTGCGACCACGTGGACCGTCGCCCCGCTGCGCCGAAATGCCGAACGCATCGAACGCCACAGCGCCCAGGGCGCGAGCAGAGCGCCGAGCAAGCGCAGCTGCCAGCGGGTGGTCGCGCGGAATGGCGACGGGACGCCTGGAGATCGGCGCTGCAGCAGGGTGTAGAGGCCGTTGCGAGGGAGCGACGCCAGCCGGTTCTGGGCGCTCTGGATCCAACCGAACGGGTTCTGGCGCAGCGAGAAGTGGTGATCGTGGATCGGTTCGAAACCCGTGTCCTCGAGGAGCCCCCGCAGCGCCTTCAGCGGGAACTGATAGAGGTGCCGGGGCAGATCGAGGTGGAACCACTCGGCGCCCGCCCAGCGGGCCTGCTCGCTCTCGAAGTTCGGCACCGCCACGACCAGCCGCCCGCCCGGACGCAGCACGCGCCGGATCTCCTCGAGCGTCCCGCGCGGATCCGTCAGGTGCTCAAGGACGTGCCAGATGAGCACCTGGTCGAAGTAGGCGTCGGGGTAGCCGGCGCTCGCGAGATCCGGGGCGATGCGCACCTCGGCGCGTGGATCCGCGCCGGTCGCCGCCGCCGGCGACTGCTCCATGCCGTGCACTTCGAAACCGCGATCGGCGAGCGCGCCCAGGACCACGCCGCGGCCACATCCCACGTCGAGAACGCGGGCGCCTTCGGGCATGCCCCAGGAGAGGAACGACGCGTGCCGCGCGCCCACCCAACGCACCAACCACTCGAAGCCGTCGCCGAACTTCGCGCCGGGCGAGCCGTAGTAGTCCGCTGGGTAGAAGGCGGCGACGGTCTCGACGTCGAGCATCGGCACGAATCGCGCCAGCCCGCATTCGGTGCAGATGCAGACGGGAGACGTCAGGCCCTCCACCGCGAAACGCGGCGCCGCCGTTTCGGCCCCGCAAGCGGGACAGGGATCGACGGGCTCCGGCGGACCCGACAGGGGCCGCACGGCCGCGCCGTAGAGCGCCTGCACGACAGAGGGCGATGCGGGTTCGGGGAGCGATTCGGACGCGGCGGACGGCGCTTCGGACACGGCGACTCGCAACGTGCGTCGGCCGGCACGGCGGGTCAAGCCGAACGGTTCGCTGGCGAGATCGACGCGCGTGATCGTCTAGGCTTCCGGCGCGCGCCCGGAGGAGCCCGCCATGTCCGCCATCGAGATCACCAAGCTCGACCATGTCGTGTTGCGGGTGCGCGACGTGGATGCGTCCCTGCGCTTCTACTGCGAGGTCCTCGGCTGCCGAGAGGAGCGACGCATCGAGGCCCTGGGCCTGGTCCAGCTGCGCGCCGGGGCTTCGCTCATCGACCTGGTCGACCTCGACGCGCCCCTCGGCCAGGCCGGCGGCGCGCCCCCAGGGGAAGAGGGGCGGAACGTCGACCATGTGGCCCTGCGCCTGGCCCACTTCGACGAGGCCGCGATCCGGGCCCAACTCGCCGCCGCCGGGATCGAGATGGGAGAGGTGGGCCAGCGCTACGGAGCCGATGGCACCAGCCCCTCCGTGTACTTGCGCGACCCCGACCTGAACGTCGTGGAGCTCTGCGGCCCGGCTACCGAGCCGCCCCTTTCCTGACCCCGTCGAGACGGGGGCGCCGGCCCGAGAAAAGTGCCGGATCTCGGGAACCCGACCGCGGAAGCCGGTGTCTCTCTTCATGTGGCGAGGGACAGCGCCACAGGGTCCGATTCACTCTGCAGCAGCACGCGCCGCGCCTTTGGGGTTCCACTCCTCCCTCAAAGGCGCGGTTCGTCATTGGGGGCACGGCTCCCAGTTGGAACCGCAGCGGGGGCGGTCGCGCGCGCAGGCTGCGTGAAACCGCGCCGTCGTGCGAGCTTCGCGGGGCCCACTGCCGGACGGTTGCCGGTCCCTCAGTCCGTCGCGGGCGCGTCGTCCGAGGTGCCCTCGAGGCGATGGGCGAGCACTTCTTCCTTTCCGAGCGGTCCCATCGCTTCGAAGCCGTCGCGCTCGGGGAGCTCGGACAGGGTCTCCTCGGAGATCAGCAGGCCGTTCACCGGCGCGTACTTCTGCAGGTGTCCAGCCACGTCGAGGACCGGGCTGTAGGCCACGCCGCGCTCGCGATCCACCAGGGAACGCCCCGTGTGGATGCCGAGCCGCACGCGGAAGGGAAGCTGGAGCAGGTTCTCGTCGGCGTTGAAGGTGCCGAGCCGATCGAGCACGGCGGTGGCCGCACGCACGGCGTCGAGGGGAGCGTCGAAGAAGCACATCAGCTCGTCGCCGTTGCTGTTGAGCACCTGCCCGGTGTGGTCCTCGACGACCTGCTGTGCGAACCCGCGAAACCGCTCGAAGGAGACGATCACGTGCTCCGGCCGCGTCGCACGCACCTTCAGCCCATGGGAATCGACGACGTCGATGTCGAGGAAGCTGCCGAAGAACCCGTACTCCCGCTCGATCTCCTCGTCGCGGAGGATCTTCTCCTCCATCCGGTCCTTCAATGAGGGCTCTGCCGTTCCAACGCTCCCGACGCTCGCGCTGCGCTCCTCGGGAGCGTCCTCGGGAAGGTCGATGCGCAGGGACACGCGATCGGCGAGCTGGATCACCTGTCCGTTGCGCAGTGCGGTCCGATCTTCCACGCGACGCCCGTCGACGTAGCTCGGGTTGGTCGCGCTCTTGTGGACGAGGTGCCAGCGCCGTTCTTCCCACACGAGCTCGGCGTGGAAGCGTGACACACCTTGTTCGGTCAGCACGACGTCGTTCGTCGGGTGGCGCCCCACCTGATTGCGCTGCGACAGGAGCGGAAGTCGCTGGCCCTCGAGGGCACGGATCCCGCGCAGCACCACCAACGAGGCGGTCGGCGGCAGCGCTTCTCGGATCTCGGTGCTGGCGTCCCCGCCCGGCTCGGCGAGGACGGGACCCTCGAAGGTGGTGTCCTCGGGTCGGGATTTCGGGATCGCCATCAATCCCGATAGCGAGATTCCCGGGCGCGAACGCACCTCGAAGACGGTGCCGCCCATCTGAATCCGGTCGCCGACCTGGATCAGGGTGTGGCCCACGGCGCTGCCGTTCACGAGGGTGGGCGACGCGGCGCCGGGCTGGTGTTCGAGCTCGACGGCCACCTCGCCGACGCGGATCGACGCCTGCGTCGGCGAGACCTGGGGATCGTGCAGTCCGATCTCGCCGGTGCGCGCACGCTCGCCAGCGAGCCGTCCGATCGTGACCTCGTCTCCGTCGATCGTGAAACGGCTCCCCGTATCCGCCCCTTCCACCACGAGGAGTTCGAGGGTGCGGTCCGCCTGCTCTCCCGACGGGGAGTCGGGCGACGCGTCCGGAGACGGGCGTCCGAAACGGGGAATCCAGCGACGCAACGGTTCCTCCTCGCGCCGGCCCCCTCGGCCCGTCGCGGCGCCGAATTCTACCGCCCCGTCGGGGCGCCGGGAACCGAGGCGCCTGCGCTCAGCCGAGTTCGAGGTTGGCGAACTTGAGCATCAGCGTCTTGATCCCGGCTCGCTCGAACTGGATCTTCAGCTTCTGGGAAGGTCCACTGCCCGACACCGAGATCACGACGCCCGCCCCGAAGTGCGGGTGGTGCACCCGCACTCCCGGGCCGATCTCCGACGGATCGTCGGGCGTGTCCTGGGCGTAGGAGTAGTCGTATTCCGGGCCGGATTCCGTACGTCCACCCCCGCGACGACCCAACCCGCCCCCGATGTGCTCGACCACTTCGGTGGGGATCTCCTCCAGGAATCGCGAGGGGACGCCGTAGGTGCGGGAGCCGAAGCGCATCCGCTCGGCGGCGCAGCTGATGGTCAGGCGCTCCATGGCCCGGGTCATCCCCACGTAACAGAGGCGACGCTCCTCCTCGATGCCGGCTTCGTCGCGCAGGGAGCCCGAGTGGGGGAAGACGCCCTCTTCCATACCCACCAGGAAGACGATCGGGTACTCGAGTCCCTTCGCCGAGTGCACGGTCATTAGCGAAACGTAGTCGTCGCGGCGGTCGTAGCGGTCGACGTCGGACACCAGCGCCACCTGATCGAGGAAGAGCTCGAGATCCGAGCGCTCGTCGTCGGGCGCTTCGGCGTTCGCGCGCTGGAAGTCCTCGGCCGCGGCGATGAGCTCGCGCAGGTTCTCGATCCGGCTCTCGGCCTCCGGCCCGCCCTCGCGTTCGAGAGCGGCGAGGTAGCCGGAGCGCTCGAGCACCAGCGCGACGGCCTGAGACGGGGACGCGGGCAGCACCTCGCGGTGCAGCTCGTCGAGCAGCCGGAAGAAGCGTCCGATCTTCGGAGCGGCGCGGGAGCCCGCCTCGCTCTGGGCGTAGAGGCGCAGGCCTTCGAGTGCCGTCACCCCGCGCTCTACGGCGAGTGCGTCCGCGCGATCGACGGTCGTCTTGCCGATGCCGCGCGCCGGCTTGTTCACGATGCGGCGCAGCGCCGCGCCGTCGGCCGGGTTCAGCACCAGACGCAGATACGCCAGCGCGTCCTTCACTTCGGCGCGGTCGTAGAAGCGCACGCCGCCGACCACGACGTAGGGCACGTCGTACTTGAGCAGCTCTTCCTCGAAGATCCGCGACTGGGCGTTGGTGCGGTAGAAGATCGCGCAGTCCCCGTAGGCACGACCGTCGGTGCGCGCGTGGGTGAGGATCTCGCGCACCACCATCTGCGATTCCTCGCGATCGTCGTCCGCTTCGTAGAGCCGAATCGAATCGCCACCCTCGCGCTCGGTGAACAGCTCCTTCCGCCGTCGCGCCACGTTGTTCGCGACGACAGCGCTGGCGCCCTGCAGGATGGGCTGGGTCGAGCGGTAGTTGCGCTCGAGCTTCACGACCTTCGCGCCGGGATAGTCGGTCTCGAAGTCGAGGATGTTCTGGATGTCCGCGCCGCGCCACGCGTAGATCGACTGGTCCGGGTCGCCGACCACGCAGAGGTTGCCGTGCTCCGACGCCAGCTGCTGCACCAGTTGATACTGCACGCGGTTGGTGTCCTGGTACTCGTCGACCAGGACGTACTGCCAGCGTCGCCGGTAGTGGGCGAGCACCTGGGGAAAACGATCGAAGAGATCGACGGTCTTCAGCAACAGATCGTTGAAGTCCAGGGCCTCGGCCTCGGCCAGGAGCCGCTGATAGGTCGCGTAGAGGTCGGCAGCGAGTTCCCCGTCGGCGTCCACCGCCTGACGGGACGCCGCGGCCGGGTCGTCGCCCGCGTTCTTCCACTGATCGATGCGCCAGCGCAGGCGCCGTGGGTCGGCCACCTTCGGGTCGAGACCGTGGCGCTGCAGCGCCTGCTTGATCACGCCGAGGCTGTCGGCCTCGTCGTAGATGACGAAACCGCGGGACATGCCGAGGTGTCCGATCTCGCGGCGCAGGATCCGCACGCACAGCGAGTGGAAGGTCGACATCCACACCGCGTCGGCGTCGGCGCCGAGCAGCTTCTCGACGCGCTCGCGCATCTCGCCGGCGGCCTTGTTGGTGAAGGTCACCGCCAGGATGCCTTCGGGCGCGATGCCGCACACGCCGATCAGATAGGCGATGCGCTGGGTGAGGACCCGCGTCTTTCCACTCCCCGCCCCGGCCAGAACCAGGAGCGGACCTTCAGTGGTGACAACGGCATCACGCTGCTCGGGGTTGAGACCCTCGAGAATCGTATCGGCGAGCAATGGGGAGCGTCTCCGTCGGAGGAAACGTCGGGAGCCAGGGGGAAGTCCGAAGGTACCGGCTCTCGTCGTCGGGCGCAGCGTGGGCCCCTACCGACGCGGCGCGCCCGGCCGAGCCCGTTTCGCGCGGCGCCGTGCCCGCTTCCAGCTTTCGCCTACTCGACGGTGACGCTCTTCGCCAGATTGCGCGGCTGGTCGACGTCGGTGCCCTTTGCGACCGCGATGTGGTACGCGAGCAGCTGCAGCGGGATCGTCGCCACGACGGCGGTGAGGTGGTCGCCCAGGTCGGGGATGCGGATCACCTCGTTCGCCTTCTCGGCGATCTCGGTATCGCCCTCGCTCGCGATCGCGATCACCTGGCCGTCCCGGGTGCGCACCTGCTCGAGGTTCGACACCACCTTGTCGTAGACCGGGCTCTGGTTGGCGATTACGACGACGGGCATGTGCTCGTCGATCAAGGCGATCGGACCGTGCTTCATCTCGCCGGCGGCGTAGCCCTCGGCGTGGATGTAGGAGATCTCCTTGAGCTTGAGCGCGCCCTCGAGGGCGATCGGATACATGATCCCGCGGCCCAGGAACAGGAAGTTCGTGGCGTGGAAGTAGCGCTGGGCGATGCCGCGGATCTCGTCGTCGAGGCGCAGCACCTGCTCGATCATCCGGGGCAGGCGCAAGAGTGAGCGGATGTGCTCGGACGCCGCCGCCTCGTCCACCTTGCCCCGCGCGATGCCGAGCTTCAGCGCGAGCAGGTAGTGCGCGATCAGCTGGGTGGTGAACGCCTTCGTCGACGCCACGCCGATCTCGGGACCGGCCTGGGTGTAGAGGACGTCGTCGCTTTCGCGGGCGATGGTCGCGTCGCGCACGTTGCAGATCGCGAGCACCCGCGACCCGACGCTCTTCGCCTGACGCAGGGCGGCCAGGGTGTCGGCCGTCTCGCCCGACTGGGAGACCGGAACGGTCATCACGCGGTCATCGAGGATCGGCTGCCGATACCGGAACTCGCTGGCCAGGTCGACTTCGACCGGAATCCCGGCGAGCTGCTCGTAGAGGTACTTGCCGACCATGCACGAGTAGTAGGCGGTGCCGCAGGCCACCAGGCAGAGCCGATCGACGCGCTCGGCCTGCTCGGGCGATAGATCGATGGCACCGAGGTCGACGTCGCCGCTGGCGTCCGAGACCCGCGTGCCGATCGTGTCCATGATCGCGCGCGGCTGTTCGAAGATCTCCTTCTGCATGAAGCGGTCGTAACCGCCCTTCTCTGCGGACACGGGGTCCCACTGGATCGGCACCGGGTCGCGCTCGACGGGACGCCCCTCCTCCGACACGACCTGCACGCCCTCCTCGGACAGGACGGCGAACTCGCCGTCCTCGAGGAAGAGCATCTGCCGCGTGTAGGGCAGGATCGCCGGGATGTCGCTCGCCAGGAACGACTCCTTGTCGCCGAGCCCGAGGATGATCGGGCTGCCGCCGCTCTTCGCCGCCACGAGGTGATCCGGGGCGCGATCACTCACCGCGCCGAGTGCGTAGGAGCCCTGCAGCTTGCGACTCGCCGCCTGCACCGCCGCGAGCAGGTCGTCGCCGTCGCCGAGCTCGATGTCGATCAGGTGCGCGATCAGCTCGGTGTCGGTGTCCGACTCCATCGTGCGCCCCGCACTCTCGAGCTCCTGTCGGAGTTCGCGATAGTTCTCGATGATCCCGTTGTGCACGATCGCGACGCCGCCCGAGCGGTGCGGGTGGGCGTTGCGCTCGGAGGGCTTGCCGTGGGTGGCCCAGCGCGTGTGGCCGATGCCGAGGCGTCCGCCAATCGGCTTGTCGCGCAGCACCCCCTCGAGGTTGGCGAGCTTGCCGAGGGCGCGGCGCACTTCGATCGCGCTCTCGTCGATGATCGCGACCCCGGCCGAGTCGTAGCCGCGGTACTCGAGGCGCCGCAGGCCATCGATCAGGACGTCCATGGCGCGCTGATTGCGCCCGATGTAGCCGACGATTCCGCACATATCCGTTTCTCCCCGCCCGCGGTCCGCTGGTCGGACTCCTGGGCTTCGCTGCTACTTGCGACGCCGCCGCGCCACCCAGCCCTCGACGTTGCGCTGCTTCGCCCGGGCCACGCCGAGCGCCTCTTCGGGAACCCGGGTCGTGATCGTCGATCCGGCGGCGACGAAGGCATCGGCTTCGACGACGACCGGTGCGACCAGGTTCGCGTTGCACCCGATGAAGGCGCGCTCGCCGACCTCGGTGCGGTGTTTCGCGACGCCGTCGTAGTTCACCACGACCGAGCCACAGCCGAAGCTGGCACCGGCGCCGACGCTCGCGTCGCCGATGTAGCTCAGGTGGTCGGCCTTCACGCCGTCGCCCAGCACGCTGTTCTTCACCTCGACGAAGTTCCCGATGCGGACGCCGTCGCCCAGCTCGCAGTCGGGGCGGATGTGGGCATTCGGCCCGAGTACCACGGCGTCGCCGAGCCGGCTCGACTCCACGACGCACCCGGGCTTCAGATGGGCGTCGCTCCCGATCACCGTCGGGCCTTGGATCACGCAGCCGGGCTCGATCAAGCTGTCCTCGCCGATTTCCACGTCGACATCGATGTAGGTCGAAGTGGGATCCACGATCGTGACACCGCCCGCCAGCAGACGGTTCATCACCCGCTTGCGCATCGAGGCGGCGGCCTGGGCCAGCTCGGCCCGGGTGTTCACGCCCACGGCCTCCTCGGCGTCTTCGAGCTCCAGGGCTTCGACCCGCAGGCCGTCGCCCACCGCGAGCTCGATGATCGTCGTGACGTAGATCTCGCCCTGGGCGTTCCGATCGTCGACGCGGTCCAGGAGCTTCCAGAGCAGCCCCGCGTCGACGAGGTAGACGCCGGTGTTGCGTTCGGGGATCGCCAGCTCGTCCGGCGTGGCGTCGGTGGCCTCGACCACCTTCGCGACGCGGCCCTGGGCGTCGCGGACGACGATGCCTGGCACGTCGACGGCGGCCGTCAGCATCACCAGGTCGGCCTGGGTCTCGGCCTTGTGGGCGCGCATGCGCGCCAGCGTCTCGCCGCGCAGCAGCGGCGTATCGCCGTAGAGGATCAGCACATCGCCCTCGAACCCGGCGAGTGCCTCGCGGCATTGAAGGACCGCGTGGCCCGTGCCGCGCTGCTCGGCCTGGAGGACGAAGTCGGCCTGGCCCGAGAAGCGCTCCTCGACCCGCTCGGCCCCGTGCCCGATGACGACCAGACTGCGGCTGGCACCCGAGGCTGCGGCGGCGGCCAGCGAGAACCCGAGCATGGGACGCCCACAGACCTCGTGAAGGACCTTGGGGGTCTTCGAGCGGAGACGGGTGCCCTTCCCCGCGGCGAGAATGACGGCTGCGCAGTCGCGATCGGCCATGGCGTCTCCCTGTTTCGGCGAGTCGGGAGCGAAGCTGACGGGGGAAGCGCCCGAAGCCGAGGGAGTCGGACGCTACCAGTGCCGATGCGGCCCGGGTAGCGGCCTGACGCACGCTGATCCCCGCGGGGCATCTAGCGTCGGCCCGCTCGCCGGGAGCCCTTCCGCGCTAGATTGGCGGCCGTCGAAGGGAGCCTCCGATCCACGTCACCGGCAACACCCATGGCCTGAAGGCCAGCCAAGCCCGCGCTCTCGAGCGTCTCGGTCGACGACGACTCCCCCCCGAACGTTTGGTCACCCAGGAATTCGCGCGCCAGCTCACCGAACTGAGCGCCGAGACCGGACGTCAGGTGGGCGTGCTCGTCGACCGCCGCGGCAACGTCACCCACGTGATGATGGGCGACGCCCGCGGCGTCGAGATGCCCGAT
Organism: Myxococcota bacterium; assembly: GCA_039030075.1. Classification (NCBI taxonomy): domain Bacteria; kingdom Pseudomonadati; phylum Myxococcota; species Myxococcota bacterium. Next base: position 31,543 of record JBCCEW010000032.1, read on the forward strand.
TGGGGACGTTTGCGCGCAGGTCGCGGACGCCTGCGCGGCTTGCGCTGCATCCACACGCACCTCTCGGGCGAAGGGATCTCGCGCGACGACGAGACCGACCTCGCCGTGCTGCGCCTCGACGCGATGGTCTCGATCGAGGCCCGCGACGATGGTCTGCCCGGACTCGCGCACGTCGCGGCGCTGCGTCCGAGTCAGGACGCCGCCTCGGCGATCGAACGCCTCGATCCCACCCCCCCGGCCCAGCTCGACCTCGATTTCCGCGACTGGATCCGCGCCCGCGAAGAAGAGCTCGCCCGCCAGGACCAGACCAAGGAAGTCGGTGACGGCGAGCGCGCGATCCTGGTGTCGGTCACCGCGGGACGGAAGCCCCTCGACCTCGAGACCCAGCTCGAGGAGCTGCGCGAGTTGGCGCGCTCCGCCGGCGTCGATGTCGTCGACACCGTCACCCAGCACCGCCCGCGCATCGACCGCAAGTTCCTGATGGGACCGGGGCGCCTGCAGGATCTCGTCATCCGCGCGTTCCAGACCGACGTCGATCTCGTGATCTTCGACCAGAACCTGACGGCGACCCAGGCGCGCAACCTCGCCGAGCGCCTGGAGCTGCGGGTGATCGATCGCACCCAGCTGATCCTCGACATCTTCGCCCAGCGGGCGCGCACCCGGGACGGCAAGCTGCAGGTCGAACTCGCCCAGCTGAAGTACCTGATGCCGCGGCTGGCCCAGCGCGCCGACGTGTCGCTCTCGCGACTGGCCGGTGGCATCGGCGGGCGTGGCCCGGGTGAGACGAAGCTCGAGGTCGACCGACGGCGGGTTCGCGATCGCGTCGCCCGCCTCGAGAAGGAGCTGTCGAAGCTTCGCAACCAGCGCGAGTCGCGGCGCAAGCGACGCACCCGGCGCGAGGTGCCCACCCTCTCGATCGTCGGATACACGAACGCGGGCAAGAGCACCCTGCTGCGCGCGCTCACGAAGACGGAAGTGCACGTCGAGGATCTGATGTTCGCGACCCTCGACCCCACCTCGCGACGGCTGCGCTTTCCGCAGGAGCGGGAGGTGATCATCACCGACACGGTGGGATTCATCCGCGACCTGCCCGAAGACCTGGTCGCGGCGTTTCGCGCGACGCTGGAAGAGCTCGAAGACGCCGACCTGCTGCTCCACGTCGTCGACGCGGCGACGCCCGAGTTCGAGCGACGCATCGAGGCGGTGCGCGAGGTGCTGAGCGACATCGGGCTCGGCGACACCCCCGAGCTCCTGGTGTTCAACCAGATCGATCGCCTGCCCCGGGGCGTCGGTGCGAGCCTGGCCGCGCGCAACGGTGGCGTCGGGGTCTCGGCGCTGAGCCGCGAGGGTTTCGCCGAGCTGATCCAACGCGCGGAAGAAGTACTGTGGGAAGAACAGCGGGCCGAGGCCGCGCTGTCCGGCGGCGACCAGTTCGCCGAGGGGGGAGCACGATGACGACGGCGACGCCGGGAATCCGAGCCAAGATCAGCGGTACGGGCATGCACGTCCCCGAGCGGGTCGTCAGCAACGATGATCTCGCCGAGCTCATGGAGACGAGCGACGAGTGGATCCGCCAGCGCTCGGGCATCGCAACCCGCCACTGGGTCGAGCCTGGCCAGAAGCCGTCGGAGCTGGCCGCCCACGCCGTGGAACAGGCGCTCGAGAGAGCGGGCTGCGAGGCCTCGGAGATCGATCTGATCGTGCTCGCCACGCTCTCGGGCGAGGCCGACTTTCCGGGCACGTCGTTCTTCCTGCACGAGCGGCTCGAGCTGTCGGACACGCCCTGCTTCGATCTGCGGGCCCAGTGCAGCGGGTTCGTGTACGCGCTGTCGGTGGCGAACGCCTTCGTGCGCAGCGGGCAGTACCGCCGCGTGTTGGTGATCGGCTGCGAGATCCACTCGACGGGCATCGACGTCAGCACCGAGGGACGCGACGTCGCGGTGCTCTTCGGGGATGGCGCGGGCGCGATCGTGGTCGAGGCGAACGAAGACCCGGCCGATCCGGGCGAGATCCTCGAGGTGCGGCTGCACGCCGAGGGTCGCTTCGCCGACAAGCTGTGGATCGAGGCGCCCGGTTCGGGCTTCCAGCCCGTCCGTATCACTCAGGAGCTGATCGACGAGAAGCGCCACTTCCCGCGCATGCAGGGTCGCTTCGTGTTCAAGCACGCGACGCGCCGCATGCCCGAGGTGCTGATGGAGACGCTCTCGGCTGCCAGCGTGAAGCTCGAGGACGTCGACCACTTCCTGTTCCACCAGGCAAACCTGCGGATCAACGAGTACGTCGCGGGCCAGCTGCAGATCCCGCCCGAGCGCTGCCCGGCCAACATCGATCGCTATGGCAACTGTTCGGCCGCCTCGATCCCGATGCTCCTCGACGAAGGCGTGCGAGCCGGGCGCATCCAGCCCGGCCAACTGGTAGCGATGACCAGCTTCGGCTCCGGGTTTTCCTGGACGAGCGCCCTGGTTCGCTGGAGCTGAGCGAGGCCCGACCGCGTCGCTCGACGCGCTATGCCGCGCCGCGTCGGGCGGGCGACCCCGCCTCCACACTGACCTGAAAACCAAGCATTTCCAGGTGTTTAGAGATCCGTATGCGCGTGCGTTGACGCATCGACGCAGCGCGTTATACTGCACTGCGTCGTCGCGGGGGTGGACCTTCTTTACTCCTCGGCCTGCCCCCATCGGCGACCCCCTTCCGACGGGCTCCCAGCCCGCGCAACGAGGTACCTCCAATGTTCGAATCCACGACCGCGACGCTCCAGGATGGCGTCGAGTACGTCCGCGAGGCTGTTGGCTCCCTCGAGGACGAGTTCCAGCGGGTCCAGAAGGACCTGGAAGGCCGCCGCAAGAAGCTCGAGAAGCGGGTGGCCAGCGAGCGCAAGGCGTTCGAGAAGCGCGTCCAGACCCGCCGCCGCGAGATCGAGAAGCGGACCAAGAAGTTCCGCACCGAGATCGAGAAGAGCGGCCCGGTGAAGCGCCTCGAGGCGCTCCGCAAGGACGCCACGAAGCAGTTCGAGCAGGGCGTGTCCGACGTCCTGAGCACGCTGCGCATCGCGTCGAAGACCGACGTGCAGCGGATCGACCGGAAGATCTCCCAGCTCAACCGCAAGCTGCGCGAGATGGAAGGGGCGAAGCCCCGGACGAACGCCAAGGCGCGCAAGACCGCCTAGGCTCGGGCGCGGATCCGCACCGCGCCCATCCCACCCCCCGGTCGACTCTCGGTGAGCCCGGAGGCACCCCGCCTCCGGGCTTGCCTGTTTCTGGGGCCCGGCTCTGCGCGGCAGGTCCCGGCCGGGCGCATTACTCTGGGAAGCCTGAAGGAGACCCCACCCCCATGGCCGAATTCCAAGGACTCGACTTCCTCCACCTCGACGCGCTGCTCTCCGACGAAGAGCGCCTCGCCCGCGACACCGTGCGCGAATGGGTCAGCAACGAGTTCCTGCCAACGATCCAGGAACACGTCCGCCAGGACGGGTCCTTCCCGATGGAGCTGGTTCCCCAGATCGCCGAACTCGGCCTGTTCGGCGCGAACCTCTCAGGGTACGGCTGCGCGGGCATGAACAACGTGGCCTACGGCCTGGTGATGCAGGAGCTCGAGCGCGGCGACTCGGGGCTGCGCTCCTTCGCCTCGGTGCAGGGCTCGCTCGTGATGTACCCGATCCACGCCTACGGCTCCGACGAGCAGAAGGAGCGCTGGCTCCCCGAGCTCGCCGCCGGGCGCGCGGTCGGCTGCTTCGGTCTCACCGAGCCCGACGCCGGCAGCCACGTGGGCGCGATGCGCACCCGCGCCGAGCGACGCGGAAACGGCTGGGTGCTCAACGGTACGAAGCGCTGGATCACCAACGGCAGCCTCTCGAAGGTCGCCGTGATCTGGGCCCAGACCGAAGACGGCGTGCGCGGCTTCCTCGTCGAGTGCGACCGGCCCGGGTTCGAGGCGCGCGACATCAAGGGGAAGTTCTCCCTGCGCGGGTCGGTGACCTCCGAGCTCTTCCTCACCGATGTCGAGATTCCCGACGAGAATCGCCTGCCGAAGGTCGAGGGACTGCGCGGGCCGCTCTCGTGCCTCACCCAGGCTCGCTACGGCATCGCCTGGGGCGCCACTGGCGCGGCGATGGCCTGCTACGACGAGGCCCTCCAGTACAGCCTCGAGCGCGAGGTGCAGGGCGGCGTCCTGGCCTCGAAGCAGATCACCCAGGAAAAGCTCGTCTACATGCTCACCGAGATCACCAAAGCGCAGCTGCTCACGCTGCGGGTCGGACGGATCAAGGACGAGGGCAACCTCGAGCACGCGATGGTGTCGCTGATCAAGCGCAACAACGTCGACACGGCACTGACGATCGCGCGCATGGCACGCGACCTGCTCGGCGCCAACGGTATCGTCGACGACTACCAGGCTATGCGGCACATGGTGAACCTCGAGACGGTGCGCACCTACGAAGGCACCCACGACGTCCACACCCTGATCCTGGGCGAGACGATCACCGGGCACCGGGCGCTCTAGCCCCGCCTGGGGGTTGCCGGCGCAGGAGCATCGCGCGATGCGGTCGCAGGGCGCGGCCCGAGGCGCTCAGCCCTTTCGTCGTGCGCGAAGCGCCCGAGGCCTCAGCCTGGGTTCGACGCGAGTCTCCGCGAAGCCTCGGCGACGTTGCCGTCGCAGTCCGCGAGCAGCTCGCTGGCCGACTCGCGGTCGAGGCCCCCCAGCGCCATCACGATGCGAATCCCGCGGTCGCGCAGCTTCTCAGAAGCGGGCGTCAGGTGGGTCATCAGGTTCCCGGCGACGTACCCGAGCCGCACCATCACGGTCGTGGAGAGCAGGTGGAGCACCATCTTCTGGGCCAGACCGCCCTTCATGCGCGTCGAACCGGCGATCACCTCGGGACCGACGACCGGCACGATCGCGATCTCCGCTCCCTCCGCGAGGGGCGAGCCCGGGTTGCAGGTGATCGCCACCGTGCGCGCTCCGACCTCGTGGGCCGCGTCGAGACTGCCGAGGGTGAACTTCGTGTGCCCGCTCGCCGAGATCGCGACGACCACGTCGCCCGCGGTGAGGCCCCGCTCCTGGAGCGAGAAGATCGCGCGTTCGGGCTGGTCTTCCGCGCCTTCGACCGCGCGCACGAGGGCTCCCTCGCCGCCGGCCATGATCGCCTGCACCCGGTGATGCGGCAGACCGAAGGTCGGCGGAACCTCCGCGGCATCGAGGGTACCGAGCCGGCCACTCGTCCCGGCCCCCACGTTGAACCAGCGTCCGCCCCCGGCCAGCGCCACGGCCAACACCTCGGCCGCGTCACCGATCTGGGGCAAGACGGCACCCACGGCTTCCCAGGCGCGGCGGTCTTCGCCGTGGATGGTCTCGACGATGCGCTCGACGCTCCACGCGTCGATGTCGCGGGTCGCTTCGAGGACGGCTTCGGTGGGAGGCGTTTCGGGCATCTCCCGACGTTTCGGCTCGCCCGCCGTTCCGGAAAAGCCCTTCCGTAGCCAGGTGGCGAGCCGCGGCTGCTCTAGGATTCGACCGTGCCGTTCAGCGTGACGCAAAAGACGTTGGAGAGACTCGACTGGCCGGAGATTCTGGCCCGGTTGGGCGAGCTCACGCGTACGCCCCGCGGCCGCCAGTGGCTCCTGGAGCCCGGACCGGAGGCAGGGCCGGAGCTCTTCGCTTCGAGTGATGCCGAGGCCCAGGCGCGTCAGGAGCTCACGGCCGAGGCGCGGGCCATTCTCGAGAGCGGCGTCGCGCCGCCGCTCGGCGGGACACAGCCGCTGGAAGAGCCGCTGGGTCGCGCAGCGCGCGGAGGCGCGCTGACCGGCGACGAGCTGCGCGACGTCGCGCACACCGTCGACACCCTGCACCGCGCGCGGCGCTTCCTGGCGGCCCGAGCGGACGAGGCGCCCGAACTCGCCGATCTGGCTTCGCTGCTGCCCGAGCTCACCGCGCTCGCCTCCCAGATCCACGACTGCATCGACGAGGGCGGCGCCGTGCGCGACGACGCGTCGGCCGCGCTCGCGAACGGGCGACGCGAAGCGCACGAGCTCGCGTCTCGGATCCAGGACCGACTCGCGCGCATCCTGCGCGACGAGACCGTCCGCGGAGCCCTCTCGGACGCCTACTTCACCGTCCGCAACGACCGCTACGTGCTGCCCGTGCGTGCCGACGCCCGGGGCACCGTGCGCGGCATCGTGCACGACGCGTCGGGATCCGGGACGACTCTGTACATCGAGCCCGAGGGACTGGTCGAGCTCAACAACCAGCACAAGCGCGCCGAGCTCGAGGTCGAACGCGAGATCGCCCGCATCCTGCGCGAGCTGTCCGCGGCCGCGGCCCGATCCTCCCCGGAAGTCCTCGGGGGCCTCGACACGCTGGCGCTCCTCGATCTCGCCTTCGCCCGCGCCGCCCTCGCCATCGAACTGAACGCGGTGCGGCCGGAGCTGCAGGATGGCGGCGTGCTCTCGCTGCCCCAACTGCGTCATCCCTGTCTCGACCCCGACAGCGCCGTCCCGAACGATGTGCGGCTCGGCGACGGATTGCAGGTCCTGGTGGTCTCGGGGCCGAACGCCGGCGGCAAGACCGTGGCGATGAAGGCCGCGGCGCTCGCCGTGCTCTTCACCCGCGCCGGGCTCCAGGTTCCCGCCGAGACCCCCGCCCGCTTTGATCTCTTCGACGCCGTCCTGGCCGACATCGGTGACGAACAATCGATCGGACAGAACCTCTCCACCTTCTCGGCGCACATGGCCAACCTCGCCCGCATCGTCGACGAAGCGACCGACCGCAGTCTGGTCGTCCTCGACGAGATCGGAGTCGGCACCGATCCCGGCGAAGGCGCGGCGATCGCCCAGGCGATCCTCGAGACCCTGGCCGACACCGGCGCCACGGTGATCACGACCACCCACTACGGCCTGCTCAAGGAAATGGCGGACGTCGACCCGCGCTTCACCAATGCCAGCGTCGAGTTCGACCCCGAGACCCTGGCTCCCACCTACCGACTGCGCGTCGGCGTGCCGGGGACGTCGTCCGCCACCGCCGTCGCGGCGCGCATGGGGCTGCGCAGCGACGTGCTCGACCGCGCCCACACCTTTCTCGAACGCGAGGACCGCAAGCTCGACCGCATGCTGCACGAGCTCGCCACCAGCCGCGCGGCGCTGGACAGCGAACAGCGGGAGGCATCGCGACTCCGCGAAGAAACCGAAGCGGCGCGCACCGAATACCGCGAGAAACTCGAGCGCCTCCAGGAGCGCCGCGACCAGCTCTACCGCAGCATGCGCGACGACCTCGACGCGGCCTTCCGGGACGCCCATGGCCAGATCGCCGCGGTCATTCGCGATCTGCAGCGCGGAGGCGCGAACCGCGGTCAGCAAGCCACCCGCGCGCGCGAACGGCTCGTCGCGTTGGCCGAGCGCCAGGACGTGAAGGAGCGCGAGGCCGGGGTGCAGCCCACGCCGGACGAACGACCGACACCGATCGACTGGAGCCAGGTGCGTCCCGGAGACCGCGTGCGGGTACTCGGCGGCGGAGAAGGCACGGTGCACGCACTCCCCGACCGCCGCGGTCGCGCCCGCATCGAGGTCGGCGCCGCGCGCCTCACGGTCCCGGCGGATCGCGTCGTCGCGGTCGCGGATTCCACCCAGCCGCGGAAACCGCGCACCGCGCCGAAGCCCCGCCCGACTCCCGTGCCGGCGCCCGCCGAGGGCGGCACCGAGCGCTGCGACCTGCGTGGTCAGCGTGTCGCCGAAGCGATCGATGCACTGACCGAAGCGCTCGATCGCGCGACATCCAGTGGGCGCGACCGGCTGCTGGTGGTGCACGGACTCGGCACCGGCGCGCTGCGGCGTGCCGTACGCGAACACCTGGTGCAATCGCCCTACGTGAGCGGTGTCGCCGCGGCCGGCGCCGACGAAGGCGGAGACGGAGCCAGCGTCGCGCTATTGCGCTGACGGCGCGTGGTAGGCTTCCGCGCCATGGAGCTCCCCAGGCGATCGTTCATGGCGCTGGCCCTGTGCCTGGCGACGAGCGCGTGCGCGACCCCCAGCCCCGAGCCGCCCGTCGATCCCCCCGCCGAAGCCGTCCCGCCCGCAGCCTTCTTCGCCGGGGACTACGAAGTCGTCGGGCGCGACATCGAGGGCAAGCCCTACGCGGGCTGGGCGCGACTCCTCGCCGAGGGCGAAGAACTCTCGATCCACCGCTGTGTCGACGGCATCGAATCGGTCGTTGCGTTCGAACGCTCCACGGCCACCGCCGACGACATCCCTGTGTGGCGCACCCGTTTCTCGCGCGGCGAGGTTCCCTACGAAGCGATGTGTCAGTTCCACGTCGATCTCGACAACTACGCCCGCTTCACCTGCTACACGGTGCCCGTGGGCGAACGTGTCGAGACCCCGGGGCTCGAAGCCCTCTTCCACGCCCAGTGGCCCGTCCCTGAACTCGCCTGTGACTGACCGGGGGCGTTCATGATCCTGCGACTCCTGGTCAGCGGGGCGATCGCCCTCGCGCTGCTCTTCTTCGTGATCTGGTTTGGCTACGGGGTGATCCGCGGTGGGATCGGTCCGCTCTACGAAGAAGGCGACCCGGGACTGCCGCTCCGGCTCGAGGGGGAGACGCCGCTCCAGAGCGACGCCGAGGCCCTGCGCGCCTTCCTCGGCACGAATCCGGCCGCGCGCCTCGAGCGCGCCCTGGCCGAGCAGGACGTGCGCTTCCTCGGCGTGCAGCGCGAAGGCCTCGAGGTTCCGGGACTCCCGCCGGGCGAGTCGATCGCGCCCTCCCGGGTGCTGGTGGTCCCGGGCACCGGCACTGTGTACCGATCGGGCGATCACGCGAACCTCGACCGACGCGCGCTCCGCTATGCGAGCGCCTACAACGCGCTGCTGCTGAAGCGACTCACGGAGCTCCGCGGCTCCTGAGCGCGCGAGCTCGTCCGCGCGCCACAGCGACGGCGCGGGGTATCGATGGGCTAGCCGGCCGTCTCTTCGCGCAACAGACTGTCGGCCGCCTGTTCGCCCGAGCGCACGGCGCCTTCGGGGGTCGGTGCCACGCTGTAGTCCCCGGCGAACGCGAGTCTTCGACCGGTCGCGCGCCGGTCGCGTTGCACCCGCCGGAAGCGGGCCAGCTCGCGGTACGCGCCCACATCGAAGCGCGGCGCACCGAAGCGATAGCGGAAGACTCGGGTGAACTCGACGCTGCGCGCGAGCCCCGGCCAGAGCCGCTCGACCTCGACGAGGAGTTCCTTCTCGAGGGTCTCGTCGGGAGTCTCCAGGTGGTTCGCCGCGAAGCGGCCGCTGGCCACCAGCGTCGCAACGCCCCCGTCGCTGGGAGCGCGCCCGCCGCGCTCCCCAGGCTCGACCAGCACCGCGCCGAGCGGCGAACCCGACTCGGTCGACACCCAGAGGTGTCTCGTGCGGTTGACCAGCGGCCGTACCAGGGCAGCGGACACCGTCAGCGCCGGTGCGTAGCGCACGCCGCGCAGATAGCGAAGCTCGGGCGTGGTCAACACGGGTGCGGAGAGTCGCGCCGCCAAGGGCGCCGGCGTGGCCAGCACCAGCGCGTCGCCGACCAGGCTGCGCCCCTCCACGGTCACGGCGCGGAAGCCGCCGTCCTGCCCCGGTTCGATCGAGCGCACCGGGCAGCCCAGGACGACTTCGAGATCCTCGGCCGCGCGTTCGAAAAGGTCACTCAGGGGCCCTCGCAGGCGACCGGGCATGGCGAACCCGTCGCAGGCGAGCTGCTGCAGGAACTGGAGCCGGCTCACCTCGTGCGGGTCTCCCAGCGTGGTCCCGCAGCCGACGGGCCCCATCCAGCGTTCGAGCACGCTGCTCCCGAAGTACAGCCGCGCGAAGTCGGCGAGGCTGCGGTCGTCGTACTGCTCCGCCGCTTCGGCGGCCCCCAAGTCCAGCGCCGCGCCGTAGCGGGACAGCAGGCGCGGCAGGCGAATCAGCCGCAGCGCATGCCAGCGCTGGACACCGGGAATCTTCGCAACGTCCCGCCAGCTGCGCAGCGCGATCTCGCGCGCGCCCCCCTCGTCGCAGAATGCGGTGGCGACGGGCTTCACCGGCAGCAGCTCGTCGCGGAGACCGAGCGCATCGATCCAGGCGAGCAACCGCTGCTGGCCCGCGGTCACCAGGAAGGGCGACGGCTCGAGGTCATAGCCGTCCACCCGGCCGCCGGCATGACGGCCGCCGAGTCGCTCGGCGCCGTCGATCACGGTCACGCGGCAACCCGCGCGTGCGAGACGCGAGGCGCAGGAGAGCCCGGCGAGACCGGCTCCGACGATGAGCACGTGGCGGGGGGGCGGCACGCGGGGACGGTACCCGGTCCCCGGCGTCCCGCTAGCGCGCGTCCGGCCCCGCTAGAGGTCTGGAGACGGCGCTCCGAGCCGATCGAGCGCCGCCACCACGTCGTGGAGGGTTTCGAAGCGCTCGAAGGGGGCGCCTTCCCGCGCGAGGGCCGTCGCCAGCGAGTCCTTCGCGAATGCGGTGTCGGCTTCGATGGCGCCGCAGCGATCCGAGACGCGGCCGTTTCCCACGTGCACGAGATGGGCCCCGGGCTGTTCCCGGCGGTAGGCCCGCAGCCAGTCGCCCTTGCAGGTGCCGGTCCCGCAGCCGCAGGAGTCACTGGGTGCGCCCGGGGCGATCCGCCAGCACCCCCCTTCGAAACGCAATCCGTTCGCCGTGTAGTCGAAGCGCACGCCGTGGATCACCTGGAGCCGGTCCAGGTTCCAGTCGAAGCCGTCCGACAGGATCCGGAACGGCACGCCCCGGTCCTCACAAGCGGTCAGGAGCGCCGACGCGCCCGGGTCGAGGTCGATCGTCTGCAGGAATGCCTCGGTGGCCGCCTCATCGATGGCGAGGCCATCGAGGATCTCGAGGTTGTACTCCCAGGGCGTGATCTCGCCGCGTTCGTAGCGCTGCCACTCGCTGGCCTGGCGCTGGCCGCCGTAGCGGACGCCGAGTGTCGCTCCGACGTCCTGCACAGAGAAGGTGCCATCGAAATCGCAGAACACCGCGAGCGGCACCGCGCCGTGGTCCGTGTCGACGCCGTCGGGATCCAGGGTGGGCGCATCGGGCATGGGACGCGCGAGTATACCCAGCGATGGATTCCGAACCGCGCGCTTTCGCCTCCCGGCTCCACTCCCGCGAACTCCTGGTTCTGGACGGCGCAACCGGCACCGAGCTCGAGCGGCGCGGGGTCGCGACGCAGCTCCCGCTCTGGTCCGCGGCCGCGATCGAGTCGCACCCCGAGGTGCTGGCGGAGATCCACGCGGACTACGCGGCGCGCGGGGTCGACGCGCTCACCGCCAACACCTTCCGGACCCAGCGGCGCACCCTCGCCCGCAGCGGACGTGCGGACGTCGCGGGAGCGTGGACGACCGCGGCCGTCGCGATCGCCCGGCGGGCGGCGGGCCACCGGCTGGCCGTACTCGGTTCCTGCCCCACCCTCGAGGATTGCTATCGCCCGGACCGGGTTCCGGAAGCCGATGCACTCGCCACAGAGCACGCGGAACACACGGGCCACCTCGCGCGCGCCGGGGTCGACGGCATCCTGGTCGAGACCATGAACACCCAGCGCGAGGCCGTCGCCGCCACCCGCGCTGCCATCGCGCATGGGCTGCCGGTCATCACGACCTTCGTGTGCTGGGAAGGGCCGACGCTCCTGTCGGGGGAGCCCCTCGCGGACGCGTTGCGGGCAGCTGCCGATGTCGGCGCGGACGTCGTCGGCGTGAACTGTCTGCCCGCCTCGAACGCGTTGCGTTGTCTCGACACCCTCGCTGCCAGCGACCTGCCGTTCGCGGTCTACGCCAATCTCGGAGAACCCGAAGACGAGCAAGGCTTCCGTCGCAGCGAAGCGCTTTCGCCCGACGCGTTCGCGCAACATGCGCATCGCTGGTGCGAAGCCGGCGCGCGCATCGTCGGCGGCTGCTGCGGAACCGAGCCGGCGCACCTCGAGGCGGTCGTTTCGCGCTTGCGGTGACCGAGGGTGTCGCTCGGCGGAGAGCGGTGACGCGAATTGTGTCACCCGCTCGCGGTGGGCTGCCGGTGTGCTGCCGGCCCCGCTTCTTGCGCATTGCCGTGAATCGGGACGAGAAACGAACGCTTAGGGCGTCAGTCGCCGACCGGGGCCTCGCTGGCACACGGATTGCTCTAGCAGGGGTCACCACATACGGAGTCCCCACTCCAAAACGATGTGCCCGGGCCGGCAGCCCCTCCCGTCGCGAAATGCGACGTGCCGGCCCGGGCTACTCGTTTCTGCGACTCCCGACGTCAGGCTCGACGGAAGCGAAGGCGTGCAGAAACGAGTCGGGCGCAGCGCTCCTCCGTCCCTGCTTCGGTCCGCAGTGAGGACGAAACTCCGCTCTCAGGCCGAGCGGATGTCGGAGTGCGCAGCCCGTGCCAGGGCCGGCAGGTCACGCGCGAATCCGGCCGACCCCGCGCCAGGCGGAATCGGCCGGAAGGGGGAATCGCGCTAGGCGAGGCTCTTGCGTCGCGCGCGGCTCGCGATCACGAGACCCGTGGCGAAGATCAGCGCCGCCGAGGGCTCGGGAACCGGGCGCTCCAGGTTCCAGTTGAAGTCACCGCGGTGCCAGTGCTGATCGTTGTAGAACCCGAGCCAGCTCGACAGACCGTACTCGTCGTTCTTGTCGTTGAGCCCGGTACCGAGCTGCGCCCAGTAGTCGTGCTTTCCGCCGATTCGGGTGATGTTGTAGCTGTCGAACGTCCCGTGGGTGGCCGTCAGGGTCCCCGCGACCGTCTTCGCGAACATCCAGTCGTCCTGGCGCTCGTGCCAGCCCGCGCCCTTCAGCGCGGTATGGCCGGCGTCGAGGTACTGCTGGGCCGTCTTGACGTCGCTGAAGGTCACGCTCAGCGCGTAGGTCTTCGAGGGATCGGACTTCGAGTACAGAGCGCCCTCGAGGGTCCAGTGGTCGTCGTTCTTGGTGAACGTGCCGTGGGGATCGAAGTGCAGGTCGGTGGCCACGCCCGGCACCCAGACGGCGTGCTTGTCGGGGTGATGAGCGGAAGCCTTGTAGAGAGTGCTGGCCGAGGCTGCCGCGGGCAGAGCGAGCGCGAGGGCCAAGACGAAGATGCGCAACATGAGGTGTCTCCGGTGGATGGGGTTGCGCTGAGTGAGTGCCCTGGGCTCGCAAAGGGGTGGCGAACCTGCACTTTTGGCCGCAAGTCGGCCGCAGGCATTGCCGCTGCCAGCGAATCTTCGCGCGGGAGCGGAGACGCTCCCTTCCGATCGGCCCGGCTCAGCGCCTGCGCGGGTCGGTGACCCGGAGCGCCACGATCGCGAAGGCCACCAGCTGAAAGCCCGTCGCGATCCACAAGACGGGCGCCTGCCCCACCGCGACCGCCAGGAGACCGCCGGCGAGCGCCCCGAGCGCCGCCACGAGCTCCGAGGCCGAGTTCGCCACGGCGATCCGCAGTGGGAGCTGCTCGCGGCTCCCGAACTCGAGGACGAGGTTCTGCGCGGACATCTGGAAGCCGCCGAGCCCCAGGCCGATCCCGCCGAAGACGAGCAGCAGGATCCCGAAGGAGGCCGTGTGAAGCAGGGCCACGACCGAGAGGATCCACAGCGCGAGCGCCGCGAGGAAGGTGGCGCGATACCCACGCCGGTCGGCGACGACGCCCCAACCGAAGTTGCCGACGCTCTGCGTGAGAACGAAGGCCGCGGTCAGCTGCCCGAGTTGGCTGCCGCCGATCTCCTGGGTGCCGGACGCGTACAAGACATACAGGGGCATCCCCATCCGTCCCATCACGGCGAGCGCTCTTGCCAGGAAGTAGACCGTGAACTCCCGGTCCGAGCGCAACAGGCTCGGGAGCTCGCGGAGACGCTCGAACACCCCTGCGCGTTCCCGCACGGCGGGCGACGCGGGCTCGCGCACGAAGAGCAGCGTGGCGAGCCCGACCGAGGTGAACACGAAGGCCAATAGGAAGGTGGCGGCGTAGCCGTTCCCGAGCGCGTTGCGCTCGATCAGTACCTCGCCGGCCGCGAGCGAGACGAGGAACGCGGTGGTCCCGCCGAGCGCGTTGCGCAGCCCCATCAAGCGGCCGCGTACCTCGACCGGGATCACCTTCGCGTACAGGAAGTTGAAGACGACGCCCTGGATCCCGAGGAACACACCGAACAGACCCAGGAACACCCAAGCGCTGTAGAGCGGACCGGGCTGGGGCAGGAAGAGTCCGCCGAGCGCGAGCCCGAGGATCATCACACGCATCGACACGCCGATGAGGAAGCCGACGGGGAGCACGCGGCGCCGGTGCTCGATCAGGGTCGCCCCGACGATCGGAGACAGGAACATCCCCAGGTACTGGAGCGCGCGCGCCACGCCGACCGCCCATTCGGTCCCCGCCAGCGCAAACACGTAGGCCGGCACCAGCGTCGGCGCGTTGAGCAGACGCATGCCGGTCTGGCCGAGCATCCCGTGCGCGAGATGCGCCACATAGTTGCGCCGTAGGGTCGCGCGGACCTCGGCCTGGAAGGCCGCTTCGGCGCTGGCCGACGGCGGGTTCACGCGGGGTCCGCGAGCGCTTCGGCTTCGGGGGTTGGGCTCGGGGGGTCCGACCAGAGGCGCCGCGCGATGCCAGCCAGGTAGACCGACCCCGACGCACACAAGGTGGTGCCGGAGGGCAGAGCAGCCCGGGTTCGACGGAGCGCCTCCTCCGCGTCGTCGATCGCGAGCACGGGCAGGGTGGAACGTCGCGCCTGCACCGCGGCAACCAGCTCGTTCGGATCGAGCGCGCGGATCGGCTCGGCGCGCGTGAACGTGATCGACCGCGCGAGCGGGAGCCACGCCTCGAGGATCGCGTCGCGGTCCTTCCCCGCCGAGAGCGACACGACGAAGTCCACGGCATCGCCGCGCTCGGCGAGAACCCGGGCCAGAGCACGCGCCGACGCCTCGGTGTGGGCCGAGTCCACCACGATCCAGGGATCGGCGGCGAGCGTTTCGATGCGGCCGGGCAATCCGACGCCGGCCAGGCCTTCGCGGGCCGCTGCCGCGATCGCTTCGGGCGCATGGCTGTCGGCGAGCAGACGTCGCGCCGCCGCCACCGCGAGCGCGGCGTTCGCGGGCTGGTGGTCACCGGCGATGGGCAGCGCGAGGGTCACCTCGAATGCGCCCTCTCCCGTCGTCAGGGTCGCGCCCGTCGCGCTGGTCTCGAAGGCCAACGCGATGTGCTCACCTACGCGAAACAGCGGCGCCCCGACTGCACGAGCGCGCTCCTCGGTCACCGCCGCCGCTTCGGGCACCAGCGGGCCCATCAGCGCCGGGACGCCCGGCTTCCAGATCCCCGCCTTCTCGCCCGCGATCGCGGCCAGCGTCGTGCCCAGGCGGTCGGTGTGCTCGAGCTCGATCTGGGTCACTGCGGTGACCGCCGGCGTCACGGCGTTGGTCGAGTCGAGGCGCCCGCCGAGTCCGACCTCGAGGATCGCGTGGTCGACGTCGGCCTCCTGGAAGAGCAGCAGCGCGACCGCGGTGGTGGCGTCGAAGAAGGAGGGCACGCTGTCGCCCCCCGCCTCGCGCAGGGCGTCCACCTCGGGGCGCACCCGCTCGACCGCCGCCGCCAGCGAGGCCTCCGCGACCGGGACCCCATCGATGCGGAACCGCTCGATCCAACTCTCGAGATGCGGAGACGTGAAGGTTCCCACGCGGCATCCCGCAGCGAGAAGGATCGCCTCCGCAAAGAGCGCGGTGGAGCCCTTCCCCTTCGACCCGGCAACGTGGAAGATCGAGAGCCCGGCGTCGGGGCGATCCAGTCGCGCCAGCAGGGCCTCGATGGGCGCGAGGGAGAGTCGGGCCGGTCCCGGCACCCGCTCCTTCTCGAGGTTGATCAAGCCTTCGAGGTAGGACGCGGCCTCGGCGAGGCTGGCGATCGGGGCGGTAGCACGACGCGTCATGGGGGTGGCCTTCCGGGCCGCAGGACGCTCGGGGTCGCGCGCAGACGCCCCCTGTCGAGACGTGGACGCGCTTCCTGCGCCCGAAACGAAACGAGGCGGCCGAAGCCGCCTCGTCGAATCAGTCGAGAAAGGTCTCGGCGCTATTGGACCATGTAGCGCTTCCACTGGCGGTACTCCTTGACCGCCTCGCTCGTGGAACCCGCTGCCGGGAAGAAGAACTTCACCGCATGGCCGCACTCGCGGCAGATCTTGTAGCAGAACTTGAAGCCGTCGATCTCCCGGTTGCCGCCAACCAGCTCCCGGTTCTCGTCGCGGCAGCACGCGGAGGCGTTCACCGGCGAGACGATCTTCTTCGGGTAGTCGTTCCGCGGCTTCTCGTCGTCCGTGTACTTGATGATGTTGCGGACGATGCGGTTCGCCTTGGCGTCCGTGTTCTGCTTGCGAATGTTGCTGCCGATTCTTCTCAACGGTTCTTCCTCATGCTTGCACCCCCTCCGTCGCCTGGATTCCCAGGTCGTGGAGGAGTGGGGTCAAATCGCGATAGGTCGCCTCGCAGGGCGGGCCGTCGGCGTAGTGAAGCCACGGAGACGGTCCGTTGCGAAACAGGGTGGAGCTGCGTGTGCCGTAGGGGCCCGCGTGAACGCAGGTGGCGTCGAGGCCGTCACCGGTGTGAGCGCGGCAGAGGTCCGCCAACCGCTCGGGGCCGGCGTCGCCCTCGGCCGCGACCGCGTCGACTTCGCGCCGCAGGCGATCGAGCTTCTGGGAGGGTTCGTCGGGGTGGACGTTCCCCACGACGTGGGCGCCGGGCGCGAGCGGGCGATGCTCGGGCCGATCGGCGTAGGTGATCCAGTGGGCGCTCTCGCCGTCGGCGAGGAAGAGATTGAAGGGGTTGTAGGTCGCCTCGGGCAGGTCGGCGAAGCGCTTCGCGGCCTCGGCCGCGGTGGGCTGGGCCAGGGCATCCATCACCAGCAGGCCTCGCGAGCGGCGGTTCGGATCGGGCTCGGTAACCCGGCGATTCGTGATCGCGGTGAACAAGCCGTGCGCATTCACACCCAGCCACGTCCCACCCGCCCGCAGATCCCGCGGGGCCACCACGCTCGCTGCGTCGGCGGTGTGATCGGTGGGCGTGAGAGTGCGCAGGGCCGGTCCCTCCGTGGGGCGCTCGTGGAATTCGTCCCGGTTGGCTGCGACGACCAGCGGAGCTCCCGCGAGGCATCGGTGGAAGGCGATCAGTGTGCACATCCAGCGATCCGAGGCGTTCGGGACGACAACCGGCCGAGGTTTCCGGGGGCCGCGAGCGCGAGGCGCCGGCTCGGGCGAGTCGGGGAAAGTAGCGGAAATGTGGAGGTTTCGCCACTACACCGACACGAACGAGAACACGTTCCCTTAGTGGCGGGCGAGGCTCGAAAGGCTCAGGACGCCACGAGGCGAAGGTTGGCCTCTTCGGGTCCTTCCTCTTCCACGTCTTCGGTGTCCCAGCCCTGGGCGACGCGCGCCCGGGCAGCGCGCCGCTGCGCCGCGGCGCGGTCGAGGCCCAGGCCGTAGCGCCCGAAGACCGCCTCGAGCTGGTCGTAGTTCTGCTCGATCGTCGATCGGACCGACTCGAACCCCTGCTGGACCGCCGTCGCACGCCGCCACACCGCCATCGGGTTCGTCGAGAAGTAGTCGGCGTCGTTCTCGCGCGGCTCGAGCAGCACGATGTCGCCCTGGAAGCGGTCGTCGGCGAGATAGCGCTGGACGCCGAGCTTGAGGCGCGAGTGCAGCAGGGTGCGGAAGACCTGATTGATGATCGCCTTGAGCCCGCGATCGGCGAGGTAGCGCCCTTCGGCGAACGACTGGGAGTCCTCCTCCTCGTCGTCGATGCGGTTCAGGAAGGGGCGGAACGGGTTGTAACAGATGATCAGGTCGGCGCCCTTCTCGATCGCGACGTCGATGTTCGCCGTGTGGCGGACACCACCGTCGACGTAGTCGACGCCGTTCAGGCGCGCCGGCTTGTAGAAGATCGGCAGAGCGCTCGATGCCTGGACGGCCTGCGAGATGGTGAGCTCGCTGTTCTCGTCGGCCCCGAAGATCACGCGCTCGGCCGTGTCGAGGTCGCAGGCGGTGACGTACAGCTGCTTTCCGGTCTTCCGCACGAAGGCGCGGAAGTCGTTCGGGATCTTGATCTTCTCGAGGCTGCGACGCAGCCAGCGCTCGAGGCTGGCGTTGTCGAAGAGCCCACCGGGAATGTGGTTCGTGAGCGAGGGCACCTCGCGCTTCGGCGCGATGTGCTGGAAGAGGTGGAGGGCGATGGCCTCGGCGCTCGTGTAGTTCGGCTTGCGCGCGAAGTCCCGGAGCGGGCCCTTGAGCGCGCTGGGGAGGCCCGGCAACCCGCGCGCGAACTCCACGCTGATGCTGGGCAGATAGGCCGCGAGGTCGTAGCTGTACTTCGCGGGACGCGTCAGCCACTCGGAGACGTTGGGCTGGTAGAAATCGATGGGACGCAGCTGGTCGAGCCGCGAGCTCGTTCCGTCGAGCACGCGCACCATCTCGTCGGGCGACACGCCGGCCGCGAGCGAGGAACCGAGGATCGCCCCTGCGGAGATTCCGACGTAGACATCGAGATCGGTGATCTTCCGCTCGACGAGGAAGTCGTTGAGGGCCTTCAGCCCGCCGACCTTGAACGCACCGCCTGTGACGGCGCCCCCCGCGAGTACGAGGGCGACCTTGGGTTGGCGGGGGAGGCGCTTCCCCTCGCTCTTTCGGATCAGAGTCAGTCCCAATGCGAACCCCTGGCGGGAGCGTTCAGAACGAAGAATGCGGGTTCGGGGGGGAGCGTCACCTGGCGGGCAGTTTCGGCCCCATCCCTATGACGCCTTTCGCGAAGTCGCCAGTCTGACGCAGCGCGCGCAGAAAGGGAAGACCGGGAATCCGGGACAGGATCGTCGATATCGCGTAAATCGTTCAGAAATCGAAGCGTTTCCGCTCTTCCTGCGTCGGAGCGAAGCGTCCGGAAGCCGCCGCCAGCATGTCGCGTCGCGTCACATTGAGCGTGGGGATTTGAACACATGCCGATCTTTGTGGTAGGAAGGGAGTTCGCGGGAAGGGCTGTCGCTCGCCTCGGGGGTGAACCGATGACCAAGCAAGCGCTTGCGGTCGCGCTGATCGCAGCTCTCCTCTTCCTGCCCGGCACCACCGGTTGCGCCTCCTTTGGAAGCTCGGGCGGCGCCGATCCGACCGTCCAGACAGACCCGACGGCCCAAACGGATCCGACCGATCCCGCCGCGCCCGGCAACGCAGACCCCGTAGACCTCCCCGACCATCCGCCCGTGGTCGAAGCGCCGAAGAGCGGCGGCAAACCCGGTGTCAGCATGGCCACCCGCGCCCAGAGCGCGATCGAAGGCCTGGTCCTCGGCGCGGTGATCGGTGCCCAGGCCGGACCCATTGGCGCGGCCGTGGGAGCGGGAACCCTGATGCTCTACGGCGCAGTGACCGGCCGCGTTCCGCTCTCCGGCGGCCCGGCCCCGAGCAACCGGCCGCGCGACTACGAAGAACGCCGCGAAGAAGAGCTGGAGGAGGAACTCGACCGCGAGATCGAGCGTGGCGACGACCTCGAGAGCCAGATCGAAGCCGAGCTGAAGCGCCAGGAAGTCCTCCTCGATCAGATCGAAGAGGAAGAGGCCGCGCGTCAGGCCGACGCCGAGCGCCGCTCGGCCGAGCTCTCCCAGGACACGCTGGGCAGCCGCACCGACACGCGCCAGGCCCCCGAGGCCCCGGAAGACCGCGCCCTGCCCCTCGCCATCTTCGAGAAGGAAACGCGCACCATCGAAAAGGGCGAATGGGGCAACAGCCGCGAGCTCGAAGTGATCGTGCGCAGCCTCGACGCCGACGAAGACGGCCAGCCCGAGCAGATCCGCTACTTCGACGAGAAGACCGGCGAGTTCGTGCGCAAGGAGCTGGACCGGGACTACGACGGCAAGATCGACGCCTGGCACGACTACGAGAACGGCAACCTGGTGCGCCGGGCCCTCGACGAAGACAGCGACGGGACCGCCGACGCGTGGGAGGACTACCGCGCCGGCCGGATGGCGGCCCGCGAAGTCGACCGTGATCACGACGGTACCCGCGATGCGTTCTACACCTTCGTCGGGGACTCGCTCGTGGAAGAGCAGCACGACGCGAACAACGACGGCGTGCCCGACCTGATCATCAAGTACGAGGACCGCCTGCGCGTGACCCTCGACGAAGATCGGGACCGCGACGGCCGGATCGACCACTGGACGAAGTACACGATCCGGGACGGCGAGGAGATCGTCGAAACGGTACGCCGAGATACCTCGGGCGACGGCAAGGCCGACGTCTTCGAGAGCTACGACGGCAGCACCGGCAAGGCCGTGCTCGCGAAGCGCGAAGAGGATCGCAACGGCGACGGCGAGATCGACGTGACCTCGATCTACAAGAAGGGGAAGCTGGTCAAGCGCGAGATCAGCAACCCGGACCTCGTTCCGCTCTAGCCGGCCGCGGGTGGCCCCCGCAGCCGCTCACGCCTCACCTGATCACTCCGCGGTGTCGGCCTCGATCTCGAGCTGCTTGCGTTGGATCTCGCGGAAGCGCTTGATCCGGTCGCGCTCGATGTAGAGCATCAGCTCCTTGTTGCGCTCGCGGATGCGTTCGAGCTCGAGGGCGAGGCTCCGTCCGCCCTGGCCGGACGGCTCGAAGTCGAGTTCCACATCGATGTGGGTACTCGTCCCATCCGAAGCCAGCGCGGTGACGCGCACGGCGTTGCGCCCCTCGCGGACGGGCACGAAGCCCGAAAAGCGACCGTCGGGCAACAGACTGACGTCGTAGGAGACCTCGCGGGTGGTGAGGTTCGTGAAGACGACGTCCTCGATGTCGGCGAAGCTCGCCGCCTGCAGGAACGACACGATGTCTCCCGGCTTCTGGACGGGCAGGAACGTGCCTCCGGTGATCCGCGCGATCTCGGTGGCCGCGAAGGGGTTGGTGAGCGCCTTCGGTCCGAGGGCGTAGGTGTTCACAGTGACGCCGGCGCGCTCGGCGAGCCGCGCGGCCGCCACCGCCGCTTGCACGTCGCCCGGATCCGACTCGGAGCCCAGGCCGATCGGGAAGGTCGGCACACCGTCGGTGAGGAAGAGCACGAGCTTCTGGGTGCCGACCCGCGGCGCGCTGCGCGCGCCCTGGAGCCCGGCGAGTTCGGTGATCGCGAGTCGCAGACCCGCGGCGAAGTTCGTGCCACCGTACGGACCGCGGGCGAGGATCTCGGGCAAGCGCGCGCGCACGGCACCGAAGTCGTTCGTGAGCGGCACCTCGAGCCAGGCGTCTTCCTGGTCGTAGCGCTTGCGAAAGCCGGTGTCCGGATTCATCTCGCCCGAGAAGCTGATCACGCCGACGCGAATGCGTCCCGATCCCCGTTGCCCGGCGAGAGTGGCCAACAGCGCGTCGGCAGCGCGCACCTCGGCCGCGAGGATCGCGTCGCCCGGATCCGTGGACACCGTGCGCGCTGGATAGGTGCCCGGCGGCGCACCGCTGGTCGTGGGGTTGATGCCGACCACGCCGTCGCCGTCGACGTCCGTCCCACTGGCGGATCGCGTCGAGCCGGAGATGTCGAGCACGACCATGATGTCGAAGTCGACGGGACGACCGGCGGAAGCGACGGCCACGCCGCGGAGCGGTGCCTGGTGCACCTCGTTGCGGACGACCTCGCCCGGCTCGGGCGACTGCACGAAGATGCGCAAGGGAGCCGGCAGCGCGGGGGCGACGGGCGCTGCGGCCTGCGCATGAGCCGGCCCGGACGCGAGGAGCCCCGCGAGCAACCAGGCGCCGACGAGGGCGACGCCGCGCGCAGCGGCGCTCATGAGGTCGGCGTCGCCTCGGCGGCCGGCGTCTCTGCCGAATCCGCGTTCGAAGTGTCGGCGTCGGCGGGAGCGTCGTCCCCGGACTCGGCCGCCGCTGCCGTTTCGGTGGACGGTCGCGTCGGTTCGGGACGTACCGAGAAGCGATCGATCTTCGCGAGGCGCGCCGCGATCGTGTCGAGCGCGTCGACGATCACCGCGCCGACGCTCGCCAGACTCTCCTCGGCGCAGTGCATCGGCAGATCGTCTGCGGTGCCCGCGTAGACACCGGGCGCCTCCGCGCCACCGAAGGCGGTATCGGCGAGGCCCACGACGGCGCGCAGGCCGCGTTCGCGGAAGGCGGCGTGGCTCGACGTGAAACTCTCGTAGCCGGCGTGCGGCACGAAGCTCTCGGTTTCTCCGAGGCGACGGGCCGCGCGCCAGAACTCCTCGCGGTAGTTGCGATGCGAGCCGAGGTCGCGCGCGATCGCGAGCTCGGCGTCGCAGACGCGGTTGACACTGACCAGCAAGCGCACGTCGTCGAGACGTCCGCCCTGCTGCCAGGTTTCGGCGAGGGTGCGGCTGCCCCACCAGCGCGAGTTCGCCACGTCGCCTTCGCCCTGGCCGAGGCGCCCTTCCCCGTCGAGGAACACGATCTCGACCGTGTAGGGGAACTCGCGACGGGCGAGCACGCGCGCCACCTCGAGCAGGACCGCCGTACCCGACGCACCGTCGTTGGTCCCGACGAAATCGAAGCCCTCGTGACGACCGCTGTCGTAGGGGGCGACGAGCACGAAGCGGTCTGCAGACGTGCCAGGCAGCCGCGCCAGGACGTGGGTGAGCGCGACGGGGGGGAGCCCGTCGGGCGTGGCAACCGTGTCGACCGTCTCGACGGGAACGCCGTAGCGCTCCAGGTAGTCGCGGATGCGGCGCCGGGCCGCCTCGGCTGCGTCCGAGCCCGGCGTTCGGGGCCCCAGAGCCGCCAGCATCTCCAGCTCGGCCCAGGCGGCGGACGCCTGGAAGTCCGCGGGCATCTCCTCGACGGGAGCCGCGGGCTCGGCAGCGTCGTCGACGGGAGACGATCCGCCCACACAGGCGCCGCAGGCCGGCAGGGCCAGGGCGAGGGTCCAGACGAGCGCGCGGGGACGGCGGAGACGGCGGGGCAAGCCTCGAAATCCTTCGAAGAATCGGGGGCCTAGTCTAGCGCCACGGCCTGCCGGCGGGACCGGGATCGGGCTTGCCCGGGCGATGCCCCGACGATCGGCGCCAGGCCACGGACCGTCCTCCCCACCCGCTCCCCGACGCGAACTGGGGGTTCCCCGAAGGGGATACGAAAAAAGTTGCGTGCTTGTGTGACACGAAAGGGTCTTTTGGGCCACTTCCTCAACAGTGGGCCCCTTCTTCGGGTGGGGCTTTTCAAGAGTGGAAGGGCAGGATCTCGTCCTCTGCGGGATCCTGCCTTTCTTCCTTCTGGAGCCCGGGATCGTTCTGCGACCCCATTTTCCCCGTCGGCCACCTCGCTGACTCGACGCCCACGCCTCTCACCCCTCGGTCCCGACTCGAGGGAAGCATGTCCAGAGTCGTCTCCGCGGCGCTCAGCGGCATCGACGGGTTCGGCGTGGAAGTCGAGGTGCGGATCAGCTCGCAGCTTCCGCGCGTCGAGATCTTCGGCTTGCCCAGCGCGGCCGTGCGCGAGAGTGCCGCTCGGGTGCGGGCGGCGCTCGTCGCCGCCGGTGAGAAGTTCCCCGACCGGCGCGTGACGATCCATCTGGCCCCCGCCGATCGGCGCAAGAGCGGGGCGAGCCTCGACCTCGCGATCGCCGTCGGTCTGCTCGCGGCGGCCGGACAACTCGAAGCGCCGGCGCTCGAAGGCGTGGGGTTCCTCGGCGAGCTCGCCCTCGATGGACGCCTGCGTCCCGCGCGCGGTGCCCTGGCGCTCGCCCTCGGTGCACGTGCTGCGGGCTGCCACACGCTGATCGCACCGGGCGCGAGCGCCCGCGAAGCGGCATTGGCGTCCGGGCTGCGGGTGCTCGGGGCCGAAGACCTCGCGACGACGCTGGCGCATCTGCGTGGGGGCGAGCCGCTGTGCGAGATCGGCCCGGCGCCCTTCGATGCAGCAGCGACCCACGTCCCCGACCTGGCCGACGTGCGCGGCCAGACCGTGGCGAAGCGCGCGCTCGAGATCGCGGCCGCTGGAGGACACGGGGTGCTCCTCGTCGGAGCACCAGGTTCGGGGAAGACGATGCTCGCGCGTCGTCTGCCCGGCTTCCTTCCCCCGCTCTCGTGGGACGAAGCCGTCGAGGTGACCCGCATCCACGGCAGCGTCGCTCCGCTGAACGGACCCATCGCAGGACAGCGACCCTTCCGCGCTCCCCATCACACCGCGAGTCCGGCCGGTCTGATCGGAGGCGGCAGGCCGCTTCGGCCCGGCGAGGTATCGCTCGCCCATCACGGCGTGCTCTTCCTCGACGAGTTGCCCGAGTTCGATCGGCGCAGCCTCGAGTCCTTGCGACAGATCCTCGAAGAACGACGCGTCGTGCTGGTGCGCGCCGGGCAGCAGTCGGTGCTGCCCGCCGACTTCCAGCTCGTCGCTGCGGCGAACCCGTGTCCCTGCGGTTGGCTCGGAAGCGGCGTCCGCGACTGCCGCTGCGACGAGGGGCGCGTCGCGCGCTACGGGGCGCGGGTGTCGGGTCCGTTGCTCGACCGCATCGATCTGCACGTGGGGGTGCGACCTGTCCGCTGGTCGGAGTTGGGCGCGCTGCCGAGCGACGGGGACACCTCGCGCGAGGTCCGGACACGGGTCGAGCGCGCTCGGCAACGGCAAGCACACCGCGGCGCGACGAACGCGCGTCTCGACGACGCCGGGCTCGATGCGGCGTTCGACGCAACCCCCGAAGCCCACGCGCTGCTCGGACGCGCGGTCGACGGCCTGGGCCTCTCGGCCCGGGCGGCCCGACGGGTCCTGCGGGTCGCCCGCACCGTGGCAGACCTGGCCGGCGAAGTGCGCGTGGGGCCGCCCGCGATCGCGGAAGCCCTCGGCTACCGGGCCGCTCCCGACGGGATCGGGACGCCGTGAAGCCGCCAGGAGTGCCGTATCGCGTCCCGTTCGGGCGGCCGAACGACGAAATCCGTCACTCGGGCGGCGGACGGCGCCGGCAGCGAGCACGCCGATCGCCGGCGGCGCGGCGGCAACTTCCCGCAAATACAGGGAAATTTGGAGAATCCGAACTTTTCGAGGCGGCCGGCGTCGGACTGGCACGGACTCTGCTTTTCCATAGGGCAAGTCCGCCGAAGGAGAGCTGCCATGCGCGCTTTCGACCGAGCGATCCCGGTTTCGCACCCCTCTCATGCGCCTGATGGGCGCCCGACGACCCTGCTGGCCTTGATCCAGGCCATCGGCGACGTCACTCCCGACGACCGCGAGGTCGTGGCCACCGTCGTGAAGATGCTGCGCGACGGCGAGGTCCGGCTCTGCGGGATCCTGCGGGACACCCCCCTCGACGAAATCCGCTGACCTCGCTCCTCTCGCCCCGCTCCCATCCCGCCTGAGTTCGCGCGCCTTGACCCGCTCGCGGCGGCCAGGGAACATCCGCACCGTGCGGCGGGCACCGCGGGGAATCCGCCGCCGGGGGGTATGGCATGGGGGAACGGGACGAAACGGTCCCGCGCGCGGGATCCGCGCGCGGTGGTCGCAAGCCGCCGCGCGGCGGCACCCAGAAGCGAAACGTGAGCCAATCGAAGAAGCGCGGACGCAAACCGGCGAAGAGCAGCAAGCGGGCGGCTGGAGACGAAGAGGGCGGGAGCCGTCGCTCCGCCGCCGAAATGGCGCGCCAGGCGCGCGACATCTCGGTCTCCGAGTTCTTCGCCAAGAACCGCCACCTGCTCGGCTTCGACAACCCGTCGAAGGCGTTGCTCACGACGGTCAAGGAAGGC